>JABGPX010001007.1 GCA_018644745.1 Spirochaetales bacterium | reverse complement strand
AAGCCGATCTGTGATGCCGCGTTCCTCTCCCGCGAGGAGCCAGCTCCAAGGCGTCGTTCGTAGGATACACTCAATGCAAAGAGAAGTCACGCCCCGCACGAGCAACCTATGGTAGTGAGTCCGGCGCCACGAAACAGGGGACAGGTCATTTTTGGCACGCATCTCCTGGGCGATAGTCTTGGAAACATCGCTCGGGTAATAGCCGTCGCCAGCGAAGAAGCTCTGATCTGGGGCAACTACCTGGATTTCTGCAATTTCCCGCAGATCCAGAATGACGTGCTGCCGGGTCTGCGCGAACAGGGCGAGAACCGTCCATTTCCATACTGGTTTCCCCATAATCAAGATTCTAAAACAAGTCTGTGATATCTTCATTCAGCAAATCAAGATGCATTGTTGTTCGTTCCCCTAGAAAACGACTATCCTGAAACTGCGCGATGGCACCCGAATCTTGAATTTACCATCCCTGATTTCTATATCTGTCCCGATATATTCCTCGTGTGCGACTGTTACCCTATTACTAATTTTGCTAAGGTTGATTTCAGTATTTACTGGTCGAATATCCCTATTTGAAAGCACCACGACATATTTGTCCTCCGGACATTCATAATAAGATACCCTCACTCCGGAATGGGAACTCTTCACCGCATTCTGTTTATCGAATCGGTGAAATTCCGTTTTTGTCGATTGGACCCTGTATTTCTCAAGCACGTCCCAAACCTTAGCACACAAGGGAACTGGAGCATATACCGCGGAGATGTCAATATCATACAGAAGTGTCATGGCAAGCATGGCCTCTGTCGCCTTACGCTTAACTTCCTCGGGCAGTTTTGCCCGATTTAGGGACGTAATGGCGGTAATGAGTATCAGCCCAGTTCCAATCACATCTCGATTGAGTTCGCTTTTGAAGATGACCTCTGGAATCTCATCGGTAAACGGATACAGATTCCGAGCCAACATAGCTTCATACTGTTCGCCAGGGAACCAGTAGTCTGCCAACCCATGAAGCATCGGATGATAGTCACGTTGGCCATGGAGCATCACCAGTTTGCCTTTAGCATGGCATAGTCGAACTGTCCGTTCCACGAGTTTACGCTTTCTCAGGAGTGAAAATCGGCTGATCTTCCGTCCGAACTTATCCCTGAACCCACAGCCATGCAATTCATTTGAACAGGCATTATTATCACAGAGGTCATAATAGATCATTGAAATACCATCAGCATATTCATGATTCAGCAGGTCTTTCATATTGTATAGGTAGAGATCATTGAGACAACTAGCGTTACACGCGGAAATGGTGTCGTGCTGTTCCCGTTTCTGCGACCCGTCATACAAAGTACGCACATAATTGAAAGTGTATCCTGCGGCTCTAGGAACCTTCCAGTATTTCTTGAAATATACAGCAACTGGCGAAGCGGTTGTCATGGCATTCGCCATTCCGTATACTGCCGCAGTATTCGGAACCGCGCCCTTCATCGCAGCAAACCGAACCGGGTGTGGTTCATAGGTAGATGGACCGGTCAGCAGACCGTGAGCACCGATTTGGTCAAGTTTGAAAGAATCCCTACGCGTTAGATCATTGTGTCGGATTACACGTGATTTCTGCGGCAGAGGACGGGTCGGCGTAGCAATGAATACGGCGCCATATTCTGTATCTTCCGGCATCTTTACGGATTCTGTTACCATATAGACTTCACACTCTCCGGTTCTCATGTTGACTTTATATACTGGCTTCGCAGGATCGTAGACCCAGTTAGCGTCATGTTCCGGCGCATAAGCAAATCCCCCTCTTTCTTCTGAAACGACCCAAAGTTCTTTTGCCGAATCCTTCATATTGTTAAAATACAGGAACTCGGCTGACTCGGCCTTTTCCATGTATACTTCCGGGGTCATCAGAAATTGGCAGAACTCGTGCTTCAGTCGCCACTTCAGTTTCATGGAGTTGATCTGCGGCATACCTTTAAAGGTAAAGTGGATCTTCATCAGACCGTCAAATTCCACCGTAGTAACATAGTCGATAGTCCCACCGGGAAGTTCTCCGGTACCGGTATAGGTAACGCTCCGTTTGGAACGCGTGGTTTTGCCGGCTTGCCAATCGGTAAGCGATTTGCTATTAATGACGATGTTCGGAGGAATTGCCAGCAACTCCTTGCCCTTTACCATGATGCTCTTTGGAAAGGGACCGGAACCAAAACTGTAAATCCGATTCCATAATGCAATTTCGCGGCCATCTACTGCGAATTTGATCCAAATGGATGGGATAGTATCTTCGTCGCCAATCGTGTTTCCAATAAAAGACAGGTCTGGACGAACTATTTTGGCCGTAACTTCCTCTCGACCGCTTGAGGTCGTGAGCACGTATTTTCCGGGGAGTTTGATATTGTAAAGGAATCTGCGTTCATTGGTTTTTGAGAATGTCCATTCCCCGTCTATCTCCTTACCGTCTGGCTGCTTCAGAGTGTAGTCTATCCCCAATTTGCCGATTCTGAGTTTTTCCGACAAGATACCAGGGAGAGCCCTGAAATCGAATTCGGCCTCCAACTTGTCAGCGTCTTTACCCCGGCCGCAGTCGACTCCGTTGAGAACCAATCCATAGGCTACTATTTTCGCCTTGCTTTTGTCTACCAGCAGGTTGTTATAATTGTTAGATACTCCCGCAGGCGAAAGTGTGATGGAATAGATCTTAAAGTCATCAATCACGGTAGCATATTTATGATTGTCGTGATGAAAGCGGCTCTTAGTCCCGATATACGATTCTCTGCTGTTCTTTGCTTTCAGATCAGCTGTCTTACGTACCTTTGCTGGGAGGTCCTTCTTCATGGCCAATTTGCCGTCTAAATAGATGCACAACTCGCTTTTCGACCAGGAAGCGGTAATCTGAAACCATTGGTTTTTCTTTATGCCCTTTAATGAAACACTAACGCGTCCGACATCACCATGGTTATGCGGAGGTTCCGACGAATACCAATCAAAATATACTGTTGACCTATATTCGTATAGCCGGTATTCAATGGATCGAGGCCCTTCCTGGAATTTGAGATTGGAATATGCGATATTCCCGCGGCCTTCGTCAACCTCCGGAGTATAGTCCTGCCCATTCAACCACATGCTCAAGGTCCCATGGTGCGGATCAATGTTCTTCTCAACATTGAACTTGAGATCTTCGCCCGGTAAGGGTTGGAAACCTCGACGTCTATCGAACCCGATTGCTCCGCGCAACAATAGGCTGGTATCTCTCATAGTGACTGAAACAGGATCACCTTTCGCAAAATCAGCTTTCGTTCTGTATTTGTCGAAGGTTACCGCGAACGAAAGATCCTTGTCTTTGAGTTTATTCGCTTCCGGCACTTGAAGATATCTATTCCCGGCTTGAATCAGCAATGTCCCAAGCAAAAACACTGAGCATAACACTCTTCTCATAATGAGGACCTTTTGCTGCAATATTGGTACGTTCTTATCTGGAAGGAACGCTCTATTCGCCATCTCGGGAGAACTCAAACTCATCGAGAGGCATCTGCCCGGACGCCGCACTGGAAGCGCCCCGCCCGTGATGTTCCCAGAGCACTTCACGCGTCCGTCTTCCTCGCCTCTGCATTCCTGGGAGCGGCCCCGCCGGATTTCACCCATGCATCGACTTCGTCCAGCTTGAACTTCCAGAACGTTCCCACCTTGTCCGCCGGGATGTCCGGCTTCCGCGTGATCCACTCGTAGAGGGTCTGCTTCTCGATTCCGAGGCATGCCGAGATCTCGGCTGCGGGTAGCCCGATCATCATCCATGGCAGACCTCCTTTCGCTACCGAACCCCGAGGGACACCCGACCGATGGGGGCACCTTCCCTCGGGACGCACCAAGCCAGACTGTCCACTTGAGACGAGTACAACCAAGAGTAGCCCGTGTTTGGGTTCGGGCAAGCCAACCACCGCGTGGTCAGTGGAGATCAGGCTAGAGACCACGACTTCCGAGAACCCCGTTGAGAATGGGGACGTACATGGGGTGACATGTTGGTAATGCGACATCTAGCCTGGATTATTCACGCGAGGCGCCGAAACCGCCGGGGAATAAACACATAAAACAGTGCATTGGAACACGTTATATG
>JABGPX010000735.1 GCA_018644745.1 Spirochaetales bacterium | reverse complement strand
ATCTGAAGCTGCTACTTCACCATTTAAGCGTCTTGGCCGTATGGTCACCGGCAAAGTCGAAGCAATAACCCAGGAATCGCAAGCTCAGCTAACCTCCTTTGCCACCGGAGATGTGAATGCCTTCGCTGCGCAGCAGCCCGCTGCTCCGAAACCCGGGGGGCTGCTTGGCGGCGGAGGGATACTGCTCGGGGGAAGCGTCGCCTTCGCGGCAATAGGTTCGGCGATCGCCTATATTACGAATACTCTTAGCAATCTAGCCTGGTGGCAGTTTCTTGCGGGTATCTTCGGTGCAATCGTTTTGGTTATTTTACCTGCAACGATATTGGCTGTCATAAAACTACGGCGGCGCGACTTGAGCGCGATTATAGAAGCGTCAGGATGGTCGGTAAACGCCAGAATGCGTTTGACCCATAGGCTTGGTCTGCGCTTTACTACCCGCCCGGACTTCCCCAAAGGGGCCAAAGGTATACCATGGCACCGACGCTGGCGAAAAAAATTACGCTAACGGCCGTTATCGAGGAACCAGCCCTGCAAATAGGCGCGTATCCGGGTCGGTCAGCGGGTAGGTCTCATTCCTTGATGCCGCTGAAAAGGAAGACATATGTTAGTACAAGAAATATTGAGCGGCGCCGTGCAGTATCTGCGGCCCTCCGTCGAGAGACCTATATATCACACGATGGAAAGAGAACTGGGAATATCTTCAAAGAGAATGGATAACATCAAGGATATCGATGGTGCAGCTGTCTGTTTTGCGGTGGCAGGTGATCTGCCGGACGACTCCGCGATCGTTGAGCAGATAGATTTACCGAACGCCGGAGAGTGGTCCTTTTCCTTCTCTCCGAAAGCCGGATCATTGCTGATAATCGCCTCCCAGGCCAGGCTGCTTTTCAGCACCTGGTGCTACCTGGATGAAGAACTTGGCGATTTCGAGCTATCCGATTATTCAGGATCAGGCCGACCGGAGGGCGTTTTGCTGCAAACCGCCTTCGACTGGAATCGCCCGGTTTATGACAGTCTGCTGACCCAATTACAGCGGACAGCGAGGGGATTTGATTGGAAAGGCCACATTCGTGAGCAGGCGCGAATCGGGCACTCTCACATAGAAGTAAATGCTCTTTCAACTCCCCACGGCTTGGAACCGGGTGTTCCAAATGAAGTGTATCCGGTTTTCTATACATACTGTGCCGCTTTGGATCAGTTCAGTTCGAGCAAGCTCAACAAAGGCTGCTATCCCAAGGAATATTTAGCGGCCAATATGGCGTTATTAAAGCGGTATGCCGATGAGGCATTGCGATATGGTATGCAGCCGGGAATGCTCTGTTTTGAGCCAAGAAATGCGCCGGATCTGCTTCTTGATCGATACCCGATGCTGCGGGGTGCGCGGGTAGATCATCCGTTTAGAAGCTTGAAACCCCGCTACAGCCTTACACTGTCTCACCCATATGTCAGGAGCCACTATAAGGAATTAGTTCAGAATATTCTTCAAAAGGTACCGGAGCTCGGATACATATCTATCACCAGCAACGACAGTGGTGCTGGATTTGAATTTACGCGATCTCTGTATGTCGGTTCCAACGGCGGACCATATCTCATCCGGGAATGGAAGAGTGTAGAAGAGATCGCGAAAACCGCGGCGAAAAACGCCATGAGTTTCTTCAAACTGATACGAGACGTTGGACGGGAAATAAATCCGGATTTTCGCGTTATCATGAGGCTTGAGCCCTTTGGTTCTGAACGGGAGTATGTACTCGAAGAACTAGGCGACGGCATTGATGTCGAAGGTGCCTCATTTCAGCACGCAGGATACGGCTTTACCTATCATCACGATCGGTATGAAGATGTCGTAAGCGTGCAGAGCACTATCTGGCACAATCGATTCCGAAAAACTGAAGAGGAGTTCCGCAGATACATGCAGGCCCGTGATGGATACGCTCACGCTCTCTACAGTTTTGATGGTTTTCAAAACTTCGATCCTCTGCTCGGGATTCCGGTGCCATGGATGCTGCATGAAAAACTTGCAGAAATGAAGGCAGCGGGTTTTCGGCATATCGGCCATGTCGCCGGCCTCACGCCGCCATCCCTTTCTCCATGGGACATCAATCGTGAAGTTATTAGGGCGTATCAGCTCGACTCAGAGCGCCCTGCCGATGATGTCATGTCGTCTGCGGCGCGCCGCTGGGTTGGATCCGACTTTGCCGCACGGCTTGTTGATGTATGGAAGATTGTTCAGGAAAGCATCCGGGCTTTCCCGCCTCCAGGTCTCTATTCAACTTGGGGCATGGCGTGGTACAAGCTCTGGGTTCGTCCTCTGGTTCCGGATATTGAAGCTATCTCTGAGGAAGACAGGGCCTATTACGAAGAATTCCTGCTGGCCACACCGCACAACCCAAATCGGGTAGATTTGAATATGGATATTCTTTTCGAACTCGGAGGGCCTGAGCTTGCGGCAAAGATCGTTGAGAGAACCGACACCAATACCCTGCCGGTGGCAGCGAGGGCGGTGGAAAAACTGAAATTGATTTTGGAGGATGATGCGATTTCGGCGGATGCCAGGAAAGTTTTCGCGGATTTAGCGTTCCGGATCCGAGGGCTCGAGATATGGTTCACTACTCAGAGGAATGCTCAGGCCTGGATTGCCGGTGTTCATGGCTGGCTTCGAACCGAAGATACGAATGAGCGTGGACGATGCCGCAAGCTGCTTGATGAAATGATCGACAGCGAAATTTCAAATTCGGAAAAACTTATCGAGCTCTGGAACGAGAGCAGCGGATCGTTTATGGCGGTTTCGGACATTGGAGAATCCGTTCACATTCATGGGGACAACCTGGCTGAACATTTGACTAAACGTCTTGCATTAATGAAGGCCCACCGAAACGATGTTCCCCGGATAGATCCTGACTTTATCTGGCGGGTACCGGGTTTGGATTTCTATTCGATTGATGAAATGGGCCCAGGGGTCTCTCCGGTTACCGATCAGTTGGATAACTCCTAGGGTACATCAACAAACCAGCGTAATGTCCCGCCGAAAAACGGGTGTCTTCTGATCAGTCTTTCATACTCGAGAGGAAATCCGTCTCTGGCGCGATAAGATGCTGTATACTTTTGCTCATACAGCATCTTATCAGTCTTTACTGGTCTATCCCAGGAGGAGGGTTCTTATCTCGTACGGACCGAACTTCAGTTTGATCGAATTGCCGGCCCCCTTTGGTGTGCCGACAGGATTCTCCAGAAGATCGGTATCTACAATACTTTTCCATTTCGCATCCGCGGTAAGCTCCACAGCAGCGGATGTTCCAGCGGTTTCATATAGCCGTATTACCGTGCCCTTTCCGTTTTCCGCTTTTTTTACTACTTCAATTTTTACGTTGTCGCCGATTAGTTTATACCAGCTTTTTTCAGGAGACTTCGGCGCTGCGGGTATGCCCCGGATCAGGACAGGATTATTGAGTTCGTGAGCGGCCTCGAAGACACCGGAGCCAACGATTGTACCTCCATGAGGCATATAGCTGTACGTAAACTCATGGATCGCCATATCCGCTTCCGGATCCGGGCTCTTTGGGCTTCTAAGCAGTGATAATTCCAGCGAGTTTTCATACGCCGCGTACCCGTACTTGCAGTCATTCAGCATTGCAAAACCAAAATCGTTCTGAGATATATCCGCATAACGCTGAGCAGCGACCTCAAATCTGGCCTCATCCCATGAGGTATTCTTATGGGTTGGGCGGTCTAGCTGGCCGTACTGAATTTCATACGTCGCGCTACGGGCAAATATCGCTGTCGCAGCGTGAGCTTTGAGGAACTTGCGGTCCTCTTTCCAGTTTACCGTGTTGTGGATGGTTACTGCTTCGGCATCTTTTTCGAGACTTATGAGTTGGGTAATTGATGATGAACCGATAGAAAGCTTTTGTTCGATTGTCGATTTGAGGGGAGTGTTCACGACGATTGTGCGGGAAACCAGTTTTGCCTGTTCCGGTGTTGTTTCTCTGTAGTAGTGGCTGACATCCCACGCATCCCACGAATAAGGTCGGTCTTCCCATAAAAGCAGCTGGTTCGCCGGTCCCGATAATGACTCCCTTCTCGTCTTCTTGTCATATATCGACG
>JABGPX010000733.1 GCA_018644745.1 Spirochaetales bacterium | reverse complement strand
AACCATTCGGGATGCTCTATTCTGATCGGCACGGATTTGCATAAACGCTCGGGCTCCATCCATAGTCCAAAGCCAAGCCCTTCCGACCGGACTTCTTCGGCAAAATCAGCCATTCGCCCCTCGAATGCGGCGTCTTCCTTTTCCCGCCAGTCGCCGGTCTGCTCCGACCAGCTTCCGGCAGCACCGCCGTACCAGCCTGCATCCACTACAAAAACCTCGCAGCCTATTTCTTTCGCTGCTTTGAGCTGCCTGCGTAAGCGGGGAACCGCCAGGAACTCAAAATCATCAAACCAGGTATTATAGACAATTGGCACCGATTCTTCGTTTGCCGCGAAAATATTCTCCAATAAGTAAACATGGAGATTCGGGGCGGCCAGATGAGGTTCTCCCTTGGGCGCTTTTTGAATCAAGATCTGTGGAAGTTCGATGGATCGCCCGGGAGCGAGGCTGTAGAATAAATGGGTGTCCGCCATCCCCAATTCCACCACCGCAAAAGAGGGAGAGTCTCCCTCGGCAGTTCCGGCGGTTACCTTTATAATCCAGTTCCCTTTGGGAATAATATGAAATATCAGCGCTTCTTTGCTGTCGCTGTCTCGTATGCAAACAAAGGGAGTACCGCCTTGGGTCGTTCTACCGCCCTCGCTGCGGAGTACAACCCCGCCTCGTTCAAGAGCCTGCCAGCTTCCCTGATTTTCGCCGCACCAGCGGCTTCCCTGGCTGTACAGCTCATAGCTGCCTGGGCTCAAGGAGAATCTTGCGAGGCAACGCCGAATAACTACATCCTCGTTGCTCTCATTAGTAAGGGTATCGGAGCGGAGCCAGATGCCGGTTTTTCTGCAATAGCGCCAATCGCTTCGCAGTAATAACTCATTGTTGTCGGTTTGCCATGTCATAGATGCTGAATCTTCTTCAAAGAGGGATTCCCGTAGGATCAATTGGTCAGAGTTGAAATTATTTGATCCTGCGGACAGTGAAAGAAGCCCGGCAACCCGCGCCGGATCGGTCTCATTCCCGGAACTCCCAAGATTCTGCCCAAACAGGCTATCAAGGCATACGCCATTTTCTCTAAGTGTAAAACAAGTCGAGTTGAGTTCCTGGTCAAGATATTCATGTTTCTTCATCGGTAAATCTCCACGAGCGCCGGACCGCTGCTCTCAGACTTTGTCTTGTTCCGCCAATTCCTTATCAAGCTTCTTCTGATAGGCGTCCTTGGCAGCCAAATCCTCTTTTGCATCTTCGGAGAAGTAGACAAAGCCCAGCGCCCGGCGGCTGCGATTAGCGGACGTATTTCCATCGGCCCGATGGATAGTAAGCGCGTGATGAACAAGCAAGTCGCCGGGAGAAGCGGGAAAGGCCTTCTCCAATGTCAGTTCATCATCCCTTCCATAGTCGGGAATGCCCTGAGAGAATCCAAGAGTCTGAGTACGGTCATGATTCCGCATCCCGAGTTTGTGTGATCCCGATATGTAGCGAACGCACCCGTTTTCCGCGTCTACATTATCAAGGGCCAGCCACATTGTTACCGCAGCGGGTGGATCAAGCATGAAAAAATAACCGTCCTGATGTGGAGGGGTTGGCTTTCCAATCCGCGCCGGCTTATTGAAGTACTGCAGGTTCCTGCCGAATACATCGGTCTCCATCAGCAACGCCGCCAGATCATGGAAGTCCTGCTCTTGAACGATTTCCCGAAAACCAGGATCGTAATGAAATATCTTCTGCAGCTGCTTCAATGTGGTTGGATCGTTTTTATCTTCATAATACACTTCGGTTATGGGCATGAGCGGCACCTTCTCCTCAATATACCTCTGCATTCTTTCATCTATCTCGAGAATTCTATGAGGATCAACGAACCCCGGTATAAATGCATATCCGTCTCGATCGAACTCCGATTTTACTTGTTCAGGTAGATAATTCATTCAAAGCTCCTATTCAGTTCCCTATCCCGTACCCGGGAGTAATAAAAGAGTATAACCGGAAATCGTCAAAAGCAAGATAAAACAGCTATGAAGCTCTTGCTTACCGTATCCCTCCTTGGAGGAATTCTCATTTTGCTCCATTGACGAAGCTTCTGCCGACCGTAGTCATAAGATGTGTAAATTATTGATCAAAATGAGAATTCCCTGCACCAATTTAACAGATTTCGGCCGGCAATTCTCAATATGACCTATTGAGTACGAGTTTCTCTTGGGACTTGCACTCTATCCTAACAAATAATCGTTCATATTGAGAATTGCTCTCCTCCTTGATCAATATCTATCCTTATGTAAAATTCCATTAGCAGGCAAGAGGAGGGGCACAGTGACCCATTACGAGCTATTCAGAGCAACTGTGGAACACAAGAGCCATGACACGTTTTTATTTGAAGCTGGTTATACGCCGGATTTAGAAGAGCGGATGCTCGAACACTTTGACGCGCAGAATATTGATGAAATACACCGTCGGTTCAATATGCTCATCGGTGAGAGTCTTCAGATCCACGAAAAACCGACTATAGAAGCCTTCGATTTTTCCCACTATTACGAAGATATTGAAATCCCCGAGGGTGGACGGATCGACGGCAACGGTGTGCTCCATACACCCGGATCACTTTATCATTTCTCCCACAGAATAAGCCCGCTCCGAAACGCGGTATCCCTCGCGGAAATCGAAAGATTCTCCTACCCGACCCCGGATAGATTTGATATCGATACCACTGCACTTTCAGAAAAGGTAGATCTCGCCCACAAGGAAGGCAAAGCGGTGCGTGCTTTCGCAGGTCATATCTACGAGAATGCCTGGCAGATTAGAGGTTATGAAGAGTTCCTCGTGGACCTGTATCAAAATCCGGAGAATTGCCAGTACATCCTCGAAAGGCTCGGAGAGAGGAGCATGGCCTTCGCGGAAGCCTTTGCCGCCGCGGGAGTCGATGTGCTCCATACTGCTGACGACGTTGCGAACCAAAACGCGATGATGTTTTCTCCAGAAATATGGCGGACGCTTATGAAACCAATTTGGGCGAAAATCATCGCCCGAGCGAGAGAGCTCAATCCACGAATCGAAATATTCTATCATTCAGACGGCAATATAATGGAGATTATTCCGGATCTTATCGAAATCGGGATTACCATTTTGAACCCGGTGCAGCCCGAATGCCTCGATTTACTCGAGGTGAAAAAGCTCTATGGAAAAGAGCTGGTTTTTCACGGCACCGTTGGCACCCAGACCACGATGCCCTTCGGTAAACCGGACGATGTGAGGCGAATAATAAAGGAGCGCAAAGCGGCGTTGGGAGCTGACGGCGCCCTTATCCTTGCGCCGACTCATGTTCTCGAGCCTGAAGTACCCATTCAGAATATTGTAGCGTTTCTCGATGAGTGCTGAGCAAAACCAGGTGTGATACACTGATACCTGAACGTAATGAAAACCGATAGATTACACCCGATAATCATCCTCACAGCCACACTGTGTTTCTTCTCGCTGGCGTCCTGCGCCACCTCGCCCGATGCGCCAGAGGGGCCGGCAATAATCGAAAATTCGATATCCTCTGAAGAGGCCCCGGAAAGCGAACAGAACTCTGTCGCGTCCGATGAAGCGGCATCAGCGGCGTCCGATGAAGCATCGGCCGTGGATGAGCAAAGCGTCGCGGAAGGGGAAGAAGGGCAGGAAGAGAGTGCTGATTCCGGGCAAACCGGCACATCACAAACTGGCGAGGCCGGCAGTGACGGCGAAAGCGAAAATGACCAGGAGGCGGATGCCGCAGAAGCAGCCGTGGTCACTGAGGAAGAGCCTCCGCCTCCGCCGCCCCCGATCCAGATCCCTGCGCCAGTTCACCAACCTCTTTCTCCGGTTGTCGGAGAGAGCATCCAGATCATGGTAGACGCAGAACAATATGATTCAGTCCTCTATGATTTCGGCGCCGGAAATCAGGAAAGTAATTCATACTCCTACGATTCTTTTGGAGTGAAAGCGGTGACGTTATCTGTTCAATCAGGTGAGCAGGCGGTGTCCGTAATATACGAATTGCCGGTAACGGGCGCTGCAGTATTGTTGCCGCAAACCGATGCGATTCAGCATAACGCCGCCTGGAAACCTCTCATCCCTGCGGCCCTTTCGGGAGACGGAGACTATG
>JABGPX010000731.1 GCA_018644745.1 Spirochaetales bacterium | reverse complement strand
TCTACCCATAAGCATTATTCAGATGAATCGCTTACATCCCTCTTTACGGGATGGAATATAGACAAGCATGTTTTACAGAACAGCCAGGGACTCACCTATGAAGGGTTTCGCGGCCGCCTTGAATCAAGTTCCTATTGTCCAAAACCTGAAAGCTCTATCTATGTCCATCTGCTGAGTGAGCTCGAGGATTTGTACAATAGACATAGCAGAAAAGGGCAAATTCAAATCGATTACAGTACTGAGCTGTATCTGCTAAAAGCCGGAGCAATATAGTAGCTAAAGTTCGTGGATTTAGCTTTAGTACACACACTCTTTGCAGGCGTCGGCGAAAGCCTGAAGGTTTTCCGTGTCGCCATGGAAAAAATGATCTGAGGGGCAGCAAATATATCCCGCATGATCTTTTGTTGCTTCAAAACATTCGAAAACGAGACGCCGCGCGTCCTTTGGTGTACCGTGTTCAAAACCCGCATTCTGATCAAACCCGCCAATGAAGAACAGGTCTTTTCCAACTTGCCTGGATGCTTCAGCGAGATCACAGTCACCCCCCATGCTTATGGGTGTCATGGTCTCGAGCCCGTCTGCATCATTTTCAAGGACCAGATCGAGCATTGGCATCAGGCCGCCGCAGAAGTGATTGACGACTTTGAGGCCGGCTTCATGAAGCAGCTTGTTTTGCCTGCGGTCGTAAGGAAGGCCGAACTCACGATAGAAATCGGGACTGATGACCGTGCTGGACCCCGCGCCGCCGCCTGTTTCTACCATATCGGCGGGAGTACCAACCCACAATTCCGTTGCCTGCAAAGTTTTTTTAACGATTGATTCCATTACATGATGCAGATAATCGGGGCGGTCCATCCCAAGCATAATCGCCTGTTCGGTACCATACATGGTACAGAAACTCTGCCACGGGCTACCCTGTCCCGGGCTGAATGGATGGGAACGGATTATCCCTCGATCCCCCAATCGATCTTTAACCTTTTGCACCGCTGAAAAATCCGCGGCGATCGGAACGGGATAGTATTCATTCCAGAGCTCAAAATCACTGTCGCTCTTTATCAGGTAGTCGGTATCGTAAATTGTTATCTCTGTCAAAGCGGTTGTCTTGCTGAGTACACCTTTTGGCGTTGTGATATCTAACCTCTCGCAGATATTCCCGCTGTGATCGGTACCGAGACTGGTTTTTTTTATTTGCCAATTGGATAGATCTTTTTCGTCATAGATATATCCGGGGGATACGTAGATCGCAAGATCCATGTCGAATTTCTCATATGCCTGCCATGAGTCTATCCCATTCAAGTAGGTCTTAAGGTAAAAGTCCATCCAGCCGTGCACCTGGCAAGGTAACCGGTCGGGTCTGCCGTTGTTGAGTGCTGTCAGCATTCTTTCTCTCGATGTCATATCGTGTAACTCCTGAGAATTGAGGGATAACCATACATTACACTGTTTGTTTCTCCTTGTCAGCTTAAGCGAGTTGTACTATTCTGTTAGGGGCACCTCAATAAACTGCTGCTTTGACCCGTAGCACATGCGAAAAACCCCGATTTTATTAGGGTTAGTATTCCGTCGTTAAGCAAAATGTGGGTTTTTCGATGTGCCCTTCGCTCAATATCCATCCCAATTAGATCTATTCTATTCAGCGGGGTTTTCTTTGACCTTCGGCAAGGCCTTTATACTTGTTGTTGTACTCCTTTTCGCAGCGGCTTCAACAGGTTTGGTCGCCGACGGTACTATTTCAGTCCCGGAAAACGGAGATGGCGGCATTATGCCATGGTGGGGCTGGTCGCTCATCCTGTTCGGGTTTTGTATTGTGCTCGGAATTGTCGCTGTAATCGCCGGGGTCGGGGGTGGAGTATTATTTGTTCCGATCGTCAGCGCGATTTTCCCCTTTCATTTCGATTTCGTACGAGGCGCCGGGATGCTTGTAGCTGTCTGCGGGGCGTTAGCAGGCGGGCAGAAACTGCTGCGAAAGGGGCTCGCCAGCATGAGGCTTGGTTTTCCTCTCGCGCTTTTCGGCACGGCCGGTTCCATCTTTGGCGCCCGAATGGGGCTAATCCTGCCGGACAATGTGGTTCAGACACTTCTTGGTTTCGCGGTTATATTTATCGTCATTCTTATGTTGTCGGCTAAAAAGTCTGAGTTTCCGGATGTGCAAAAACCGGATGCTCTTTCTTCCGCCTTGAGAATATCTGGTGTCTATTACAATGACGCCATCGGGAAAGGTGTAGACTGGAAAATCCATCGCACCCTTCCGGGATTGCTGATGTTTATTTTCATCGGTTTTATGGGCGGGATGTTCGGACTTGGTGCTGGATGGGCGAATGTCCCCGCGTTGAATCTTTTTCTCGGAGCGCCGTTGAAGGTCGCTATTGCCACCAGCGGATTCATAATAACCATTAATGGTACAGCCGCCGCTTGGGTGTACCTTGATAGCGGAGCGGTACTCCCGCTTATTGCTGTTCCCTCCGTTGCCGGGATGATGATTGGAACATCGATTGGAGCGCAACTGCTTCCCCGAATTCAGCCAAAGTATGTGAAATGGATGGTGATAGGAATATTGCTTCTCACGGGCTTGAGATTTATTCTCAAAGGATTTGGTATATGGGAGTAGGAGTATGATGAACGGCGGAAACAAGCATACTTCAATGAGCCAATTGTTTCTTTCCAGGCTTTTACGTTTTGTTACTATAACCGGGCTTAGTCTCATCACTCTTGGATTTGCTGTTTATATTTCGGAAATACTACCCTCTCAAAATAGCCCGGACGAGATAACAGCTCTTTGGCATTTATCATCTCAGGAATACGCGGTGCAGGCATCTCACCCTCAAGGCTGGGATTGGCTTTGGGATCTC
Source organism: Spirochaetales bacterium (assembly GCA_018644745.1). The sequence continues at coordinate 1,261 of JABGPX010000731.1, read as the reverse complement.
GGAGATGGTGAGATTGTCAGCCTCGCTACGCTGGTGGTTATACCGGCAGCAATTATTATCTGTCTTTGTATAATGATTGTTGTTTTTATAAAAGATAAAGATCGAATATATGCGGGAATGCTGGCACTTCAGGTAATTATCCTTGTTCTGGCGGCGAGCGGCATTCTTTCAGGACAGTAAATCTCTCAATATTTAAATGGAAACCATTATGCAAAGTTCCCCCAGAGAACGGCCTTGTATTCATGTTATCGCGACTCAACACCTCGATGTCGCGTGGCTCTGGAAACGTGTACCCGAAGGTGAGAACTTGATGAAGCTATGTTTCATGAGAAACCTCGAGATGTCGGATGCTGATCGAACCGGCTCCTTTTCCTCCGCTCGCTCAACGCCCTGGTCTTTTGAGGCGATAGAGAGGCAATTCCCCGAGTTATTCGAGAGAGTGAAATCCGCGGTTGATGAAGGGAAGATTGAGCCTATGGGCGGGCAGTGGGTAGAGCCGGACAATGTTATTCCCTCCGGCGAGTCTCTTCTACGTCAGAGCTTATATGGACAGCTCTATTATCTAGATCGATTTGGCAGATCAACTAGAGTTTGCTGGGATCCTGATGTTTTCTCACACGGTCAGGCATTGCCCCAAATTCTCACCGCCGGCGGCTTCGAGGCGTATTACACTCATCGGTGCGGCCCTGTGGATGAGAAAGGAAAACTTATTCCAGTCTTTTTCTGGAAAGGGCCTGCTGATACGATGATCCTCTGTTTCACCATGAATTGGCAGGCAGCACCGGATAAACATACGCTGCTGCAAGCAGAAGCGTCGGCGGAAGAGCAGGGGCTCTCTACGGGATATATGATCACGGGAGCTAATTCGGATCGACGCATTACCATGAAGCCGGAGTGGCTTTCCACAATGGAAGAAAGCAGCGAAGAGGGTATTGACGCATTTTGGTCAACTACCGAAGAGCTGCTGGACTCGCTGCTTGCAGAATCAGCGAAAATTCCGGTGGTTAGCGGTGATCTCGGCGGTTTTTTATTTACAGGAACTTACACCAGCGATCAGATTACCAAGCGTTGGAACAGATATCTCGAGGAACAATTCGCCCACGCGGAGTTTATATCATGTTTTGGCGCGATAGGTGGAATACCTTCACACAATAAGGAACTCGGAGATCGAAGGCGAGACCTATGTGTCAATCAATTTCATGACATTATTTGCGGCACCTCGTATCGAGAGGTACAAGAAGAAGGTTATGAGCTTTTTAAA
>JABGPX010000729.1 GCA_018644745.1 Spirochaetales bacterium | reverse complement strand
TCTAAATTACTTTTGGTAACCTCGAGGTAATAACCAATAATTTTGTTGTACTTAATTCTCAAATTTCCGATGCCTGAAACATCTTTTTCTTCCCGTAGATACGCATCAAGTATTTCCTGCCGGTTTTTTTTAATACCTCGCAGTTCATCGAGCTCCTCATTATATCCTGTTTTTATCAGCCGGCCTTCGGTGAGCAGGATCGAAGGATCGTCATGAATCGCCCGGTCTATGAGTGAAAAGACCTTTAACACTTTTTCCCGGTGTGCCGACGTCTTGCTCCAGGTGCCGAATTCATTTACAACCAGTTCTTCTACCGATTCGGCAGCAGCAAGGGTTTGGCGAACCGCCTGTAAATCCTTCGCGTGGGCTTTATCCAGCGCAATTCTCGCGGAAAGCCGCTCCAGATCGAGAATCGCGGATAAATTTTCCCTGATAGAGGAAAGAAGCAGCTGATTTCTGTAAAGGGTTTCGACTTTTTCGAGACGCTCCTCGATTCGGGATATATCATTAAGAGGGTTGAGAAGCCAATGTTTGAGCATTCTTGAACCCATTGATGACCGGGTATAGTCCAGAACATCCACAAGAGTGAATTGGCGGCTGCCGTCCTGAAGATTTCGCACTATTTCGAGGTTTCGCAAGGTGGATTCATCAAGACCAAGAAACTCAGTTTCTCGATAGATACGCAGATTCAATATATGCCGCAAAAGGCTCTTAGAGGTATCTTCAACATATTCCAGAAGAGCACCGGTAGGCAGAATTGCCGCGTCATCATCGGTTATACCAAACCCTTTCAAATTTGAAACACCGAACTGTTTTTTTAGAAGCTCACGGCTAGTATCCAAATCAAAGTGCCAGTCAGGAAAACGGTTGATCATCAGGTTCGGATATTCTCTGACAATCCTGCCTACAATTTCGTCCTCCTCAAAGAGAGACTCCTGGATGAGTATTTCCTTCGGGCTGAGGCGGGTAAGCTCACGTTTCAAGGCTTCCGACCGCTCCTCCCACGGCACTGAAGTGGCGAGGAACTCGCCTGTGGACAGGTCGAGAGATGAAATTGCCAGATCGAGCTGGGTGCGGCCGACAGAAACAAGATAGTTATTTGAGTTTTTATCGAGATAATTCTCTTCTACCACCGTTCCGGGTGTAACAATTTCGACTACACGCCTCTCGGCGATGCCCTTGCCGTCCCGAGGAAGAGAGGTCTGCTCGCATATGGCGACTTTTTTTCCGGCTCGAAGTAGGCGGGAGATATATGACTGAGCCGCGTGATAGGGCAATCCGCACATGGGAATACCGTGCCGGCTGGTGAGGGTCAGGTTGAGAAGCGCGCTGACTTCCTTGGCATCTTTCTCGAACATTTCATAGAAATCGCCCATTCGGAAGAAGAGAACGGAATCTCCGTGTTCCTGTTTGATCCGGCGGTACTGCTGCATCATGGGGGTGCTCATAGAAATGTCCGTCCGTTAAGGGAGAGTCGTTACCGGGCCAACGCCCTGAGCCTGTTTATTACCATATCTGTTATATCGATTTCTGGACTCGTCCACATAATTCCTCGAATCGCAATAAGATCAAGGACAATCGTATACCCTTCATTGATAGAGATATAATTAATCGCCTGGTAAATGTCTTCAGCTACTTCCTTACCCTTTAAGAACTCGCTCTGCTGGATTTCGATCTCTTTCAGCTTAATTCTCTGGTATTCGTTTATAAAAGCCCTGTATGCGGTAATTTCTCTTTCGATATTTGCCACTTGGAGATCGTTATCCCTTTCTTTGGCGTTGATAAGGCTAATTTCTAACGAGTTTAGAAAAATCAGATACTCATCGGTTTTCTCGTCATACTCCTGACGGAGAAGATTTAGCTTTTCAAAAGCACGAGATTTGCTTGGAAAATTCTCAATCAGCTTTGAAAAATCTATTACCGCTATCTTGGAAAGCTGTTCGGCCTGCAGAACCGCGGTTAGGCTTATGCAGAGGATAATAATTAGAAATAATGCTCTACTTTTCATACATGCTCCTAAAATACTTCAGCAGTAAAGGAAATAACGAAATCGATTCCCGATTGAGGTTTCCCTTCTCTTGAGAATATTGAACCGCCCTGCCATTCGATCGCGCCGTCGGCAAACTTAAATCGCTTTGTGAGATATAATCCGATCGGAAAACCAGGGATTGTGAGCCGCGCACCGCCGCCAAATCCGAACAGGAAATCATCGATACCCATCGCGGCGAACTCGCTGGTTTGCGACCACAGGCCTGTGCCGCTGAAAAACCAGTCCCACCATACATATTGCTCAACAATCGGCATCCTGAGTTCTATCCAATTATCCCAAAGAGCCTTGCCATTGTAGATCTGAGGCCAGCCGCGGGCCGTGGTCATCCCATCTATGTAAAGGAGATCCTGGCTTGTAGTATTAGTTACAACGCCTTCATCAAACGTCCATTGCGGAAGTATAAACTTTAAATTTGTATTAAAAGCAAAAATACCTTTGAGACTTCCTGTATCCGTAAGCGGTGTATCAAAAAGGGTCGCGAAAAACTGAAATTTGCTGATTGTGCTGTTATAGTCTCTGGTCGAAGGTAATATTCCACCGGCATAGGTGAGTCCCTGTTTCGCGTAGATACCCTTTGTCGGGCTGTATACGATATCTCGATTATCAAAACTCAGATTGAAAATCCACTTTGTAATAGGCTGCAGAACCCGGTGATTGAGTCTAATCGCAGTGTCATAAGGCCGGTAAATATCTTTATTATAATTTACATACGACAATGCCATGTCCAATCGGGTAGCCGTGCCAATGCGGCCGTAAGGGGTTACAAATGTATATCCGGTGCTTCCGCCTAAAGTGATGTTGAATGAATCGTAGTCCATGAGATAGGAGCTATCAATGGTATCTCCCTGCCTTACCGCGTAGCTGTAGTCGGTGACCACATCGCCCGAAGAAATCAAACCGGCAAGATCGCCGCTCGCGCCGTCATAAGGCAAACCGCCTTCAGCGAAGACATAATGGCCGTCGTATGGATCTGGTACCCGGTTTGGATCGCTTTGCGCGAAAATCGGCGTAAGAATATCCTGCTGAATACCGCGAGCTAAAGAATGATCAAGAGAAAAATCGACGCCTCCTGACCAGCGCTGCCCGAGCAGCCAGTTCTCGGTGAAACTAAAATTGAGATTCTGTGTATCGCCTGATACTTCCGTACCGATTCTGAAATTCTGGCCCTTTCCAAGGAAATTTGTGTCGTGCCATCCAATTACACCAACAACAGGAAAGCCCGTGTTCGCACCAGCGAAAGTGATACCGAACTCGATATTTGTAGTTCGCCCTTCCTCGAGATTGAAAATTACATCGACCAGACCTTCGCCGCTGCCGGGTAATACACTAGGCATTATTGAGGAAAAGTACTGGGTGTTATATAAGTTCTGCTGCCCTTCCACGAACTTACGGGCGCTGAATATATCGCCTTCCTCGAAAGGAAGCTCTCTTGTAATAACAGAGTCTAGAGTTTTTTCGTTGCCTGTAATTACCACATTTTCAATATGAGCTCTGCCGCGTTCGACAATATTTACTTTATAATCAATTATCCTTGTGTCCTCGTCCCGAATCTCTTCACGGGATATCAAGTTGTAAATGTATCCATCACTCGAATAAAGATTGTTGATACGCATGAAGTCGGCTTCCAATTTTGTTTTAGAAATAACCTTCCCAGAGCCGTGTCTCAGCAGCTCCTGAAGACGGTCGTCTGAATAGAGTTCATTTCCTTCGAATGTTATGCCGCCAAAAGTATATTGGTTGCCCTCTTCGATATAAAAAGTGAGGGAAAGAGTTGATTTGCCATCTTCATCGACCTGGATGTCACGAACTACATCCGCGACCGCCGCATCTATGTATCCCCGGTCCCAGTAGTACCTCTGAATTTCATCAATATCCTCGGCTATTTTGCTTTCCTGGTAGACGCCTGTTGAAAAGAGGGACTGTTCCTTGGTCTTCATTATCCTTTTTAGCGAACTCTCTGAAGCGAAAGAATTGCCGGCGAAAGCAACGGTTTTTACTTTTGTCTGGCTTCCCTCTTCAATGGTGAAAATAATCCGATCGCCGGATACAGATTCAACTAGTGCATTGGCG
>JABGPX010000728.1 GCA_018644745.1 Spirochaetales bacterium | reverse complement strand
TAAGGACCTCGAAGTTTTCTCTATTAAATTCTAATGCCTTGACCGAATCCGCAGCGATTGCCGACGCAGACCGCGGCGCAGCATCGAGAATAGCCATCTCGCCGAATATTTCACCAGGATTTAGATAATCGATGGTCTTCTCGATGTCATCCATTATTTTTACAATCTGTACTCTACCCGACTGTATGAGGTAGAAGGTATCTCCAGGCTCGTATTCGCAAAAAATGATATCACCGGACTGAAATGTAACTGCAAATCTTTCGAACATCGACATGTCTAAGGCCATTATCAGCTCCCTGCCAGCTTTCGCAGCGCCTTTCGCGCCTTGCGATGTACCGGCATATCTTCTGTAGACATGCTTAATATTTTCTTGTAAAAACTATCGGCCCTTTTAACATCGTTATTCTTTTCATTACAGATACCAAGGTAGTAGAGGGCATCTATCAGTTCCGTATGCTTTGGGTATTTTTGAATCATAGTGGTAAAATGCTTAATGCAGGCGTCGTAATTCTCCAATGAAAAAAGGCATCTGCCAATTTCAAATAGCGACTTTATGCCGTATTCCTGATCCTGCGCACCGTTTACTATTGCCTTGAACTCTTCCAGGGCCTGGTCGTATTTCTGCTGACTAAAAAGACTCACCGCATTGTAGTATTCTTTCGCGGCGTCGGACATTTCCTTTCCCTGCGAGGTGCCGCCTCCAATGGATGGCACCGACGTGGGCGGCGGAGAGGTTTTCGCCTGCGCAGCCGAGGGTGACGGCGCGGAAGCACTAGATTGGGTATAGCGTTCAGCTAATTGTATGTTTTCGGAGGCATCAGAAGCGTATTTTCCTGAAGGATAATAGGTGAGATACCGCCTGAATGCGTATAATGCCTGCGCGTAATTTCTGCGGTTCATGTAATAGTCGCCGATTTTGTATAATCCTGTTTCCGGGTTTAGCTGTTCACTGGTAGAAAGGAGATTACTTACCTGTTTGTGAATTCGGCGCAGCTGAGTGGAAAAGACCTTGAGCATCTTGAGTATAATTCTGGTATTCGCCATGGCGACCTGCTCAAACTCAGGCACCGTAAATGTGACCATCGCGGAATCCTGTAGTACAACCGCGGTTTCTTCCCTCGGAGACTTGCCCATGGCGGATTTCACGCCGATAAACTCGCCGGTCTGAATGAGATCCTGCATCTCCTGACCGGTTTCTATGTCGTTGTATTTGAGCACTACTTTGCCGGATTTAAGGATATAAATCCTCTCGTTTAAATCTCCTTTAAAGTATACGATCGAATTAGCTTTATAATTGGCTGCTTTAGGAGACATTCTCCCTCCTGCTTCACCATAACATTAACAGATATCATAAACAGACACAATTGAGCGCCACGATACCTAATATCTCTATCGGCCTGTTTCACTGTATTGTAAAAAGAATAGTCCCGCCTTGTCTATCATATGAGAACTAAAGTATCATCAAATCGATATGGAACGGTTTTGATGGCGGGATTTCGAAATATAGCAAAGAGCATTTCTAAAGGCTATCTCAGAGCCATTAAGTCCCTAGTGAAGCTTGTCATCGGTGCCGCGGCAATCAGCGTTTTAGGCGCGGTAATTGTAGCTCCGCTTTGGTATCTCGCTACCCGTCATCCAGATGTGTATTCGATCCTGATTCTTGTCGGCGCAGGAGGAACCCTGCTCGCTTTTCTTGTGTATCGGGGAATCACCGACAGAAGCCGGAGGAATCACTACCTTCGTATACTAAGAAAAGTTCTCATCTTTCTCCCGGCAGCTGCGGTTTTCTATATTATTGCCCTTCTCTATTCATGGGGCATGCTCGCGGCGGCTGTCCCTCTATCGGCGGTTTATGTTATTGCATTGGGTTTTGTTCTATATGGAAAGAAAAAGTCCGCTTAAGGCCTTTCTCATCCAAATTCCACTGCTTTTCGTGGTACTGCTCTTTTTTATTCCAGCCGTGCTTTGCGCCCAATACCCGGAAATTAAATCACTAGACAATTCGGATCCCCTCTTCCGCCAGCTTACCGGAGGAGTCAAGACGTTTTACCGGGCGGTGGCTACCTCGAGTGATATTCCTCATCCGGTGTTTTACCGCTATTCGTTAAAAGGGGACGAGGATATCTATTTTGTGGCGGCGCGCACGAATATCGGCATACCCGCAATAGCTTCGATAAACGGCCTTGCTTATCCCGAGGAACTGCACAATAAAAAGGAAATAATTCTGCCCAGCTTTCCCGGAATATACGTCGCGAAAGCATCGACAAATGACCTTCAGCGAATGATGCAGGCCATACGATCGGAATACCTAACGGAAGATAATAAAATCGAGGTTCATATCAACGCCTGGAAAACCTATTTTTTTTTCCCCGATGATAAATTCACATCTCTGGAATTGGCTTTTTTTCTTAACATTTTGTTTAGATTCCCGCTAGTTGAAGGATACCTTTCCTCGAAATACGGCGCCCGCGTGCATCCAATTTCTGGGCAGGAGGATTTCCATTCCGGGATTGATATTGCCGCTCCGAAAGGCACCGGCGTACTTGCTGCCAGAAGCGGTCTGGTAGTTTCCACCGGCATTGATCCGGACTTGGGGAATTATATAGTTCTTGAGCACGGAGGCGGTTACAGTACAATATACGGTCACCTGGACACCATTTATGTAAACTTGAAGCAGGAGGTTAATTCCGGTAGTCTTATTGGAGGAGTCGGCTCGACAGGGATTTCTACCGGGCCTCATCTTCATTTCGAAGTGCGCCAGTCGGGCAATCTTCGAGATCCTGAACTATTACTATACGGAAACTAGGAAAGATGAAGAATCTTCGGCTAATCATTGTGCTCTTACTGCCTCTGCTGTCTCTCTATCCAGCGGTTGCAGACAATATCCGCGGTCCGGTGGCAGGAGTTTTATCTCCCGGAACCGACGAGAGCGCTTTCGAGTTCACGGCCGGCGACCTTATCATCATCACTCGCGGAACGGAGGGTCCATTTCAATCTGCGGTGAAAATTGAAATTACAATTCCGCAGGCTGTACGGGAGATTCGGGGTGCCTACGCGCTGTATCTGTACGAGGATGTAACGCCGTCACCCGAGCCCGGCGTCGAGCGGTACAAGGGAAAACCCCTCGAGTTCCTTATGCTTCCCCAATCTTCACGATTTACCGTGTATCTTCCGCTGGAACCAGGATTTGTCGGGCAGGAAAGCTTTGACATCGCGGCCCTCGATGCTGTTTTAGATGTCGGTGATTTCCCTCTTATTGGAGTCCTGCTCCCGGTAATGAAAGGAATTCCATCGAGCGCCGCTTCCTCAACATTCAATATCAACGGAGATTTCAATATTTCCGACACAGGTCTTCTGCGATTGGAAATATTATCTCCGACGGCTGAGGAGCTGTCATATCGAGTTATTATTGATAATAGAGAAAGGGAAATAAAACCTGAGTTTCTATTGAGAGAAGGTATGCACACCTTGGAGATTGAATCTGATTATTTCATCGATCAGTCGATTAATTTCCGAATCGATAGAGGATTGGAATCGCAGGTCTCGATAGCTCTGCAACCCCGGGTTTCCACAGTCCGGATAGTAGCGCCTGAGGGTACCGATATTTTTCTGGATGGAGATCGAATTGAAGATTCTGCGGCCGCATTACTGGAAATCGCGCCGGGATCTCATACGATTACTATGAAAGTTGGCGATTACAGCCTGAGCAGACCCTTTGATATACTTCCCGGCGGGGAATTAACTCTGTCTTTGGAGATGGATATCGCCGTTGACACCAGATAGGACCTTATTTTGTAGTTGCTTTGTTTGTTTTTTTATTCTAAATTTTCTATTGTTGACGACGATAATGTGAATGTCGGCACTTTAATATAGTTCCCCTCCCAGTTTACTATATTATCTACCGGCTGCGCGCCGGCTCTTCGGAGCCGGCCGCTTTTTTTTTACTTTCCGGCTGATTTCCATTCCTGTTGACAATCGCCTCCCACGCACATAATGTAACATTATGGCTCTACCTCGAAAGCTTCGCATCTTCCTCGATTCCATTTTAATCGCATGTATAATCATAGCTGTCGGAACCGGTGTTGCTCTCGGTATCGCTCTTGGTTCGACAAGGAATCTGG
>JABGPX010000547.1 GCA_018644745.1 Spirochaetales bacterium | reverse complement strand
GTGGCACGTATCAAAACCCAACCCTTTGGGCCCGGGCCTGTAATAGGGAACTTCCCAATAACTGAGCCACCGCCCATCAAAACCCCAATAACGAGGCTGATACTTAGTGAATACATCATCGAGGATACCGAGCATATGATCCATGTAAGCATCGGACCCGGGACATGACACCTTGCTCCCGAAAAGATACTCGCTGGTTTTCCCCTCGTCATCGATAGTAGCCCATTCGGGGCGGTTCTCGAAATAAATTGAGGGCAGCGAGAAGCTGGAAACATAAACGCCAATCTTTCGCCCATAATCATAGAATGCCTGCATGGCGGGGGGAACAATGAATTCTTCTGTGAATTCACCTTGAGAAAAGCTATCGAGTTTAACCTCGGAATGGTCGGCATGCAGACCGGCGGCCGGACCGGCGGGACCCGGCAACCCCGCTAGTCCGCTGTCCATGGGAAAGCCCACAGGTTCGATGCGCATCTGATCGAGGTAAGGAGGACTGAGGGGATGATTCCCCCGCCCGTACCAGGCGTGGGCAGTCATGACGTCGTGGACTCCGGCCTGCTTGAGCTGATCAAGAATCTCGTCCTTAATATCCCAGAGCCCGGCCCACCAGCCGTTCTGCCAGACCCAGTACCCATCTTCCGGCAGAGGCAGGTCATCGGGCAATACATGCCGCATGAACTCCTGCATTGCCCACACTTCGCCCCAGTCGAGAGTCTCCAGCGGAACATCCTTAACTTCCGGCGGAATTTTGCCGCTTTTGAAATGCTGAAGAAGCCCGGCTTTGCCATCCCAGGTCAGGGACTCATAGTGCCCTCTGCCGGGATAAGGTCCCTGGGAGAGGCGGGAAATCCCCTCCTTTCGATATACGCCTATGAAGTATTTCTCGCTGACGTTCGTCTCTTCTGCCGCGACATGGTAATTCGGCTGATAGCCGAGACGAAAGCCCTCGTTACCGTTCTGCATCAGATCCCAATACGGATATTCGAGCCCGGCATAACAGCCGCCCTTTTCTCCTCGCAGAAAAAGATTGATCGGGCAGTGCCAGATCGTCTGGTCGTCGTGAAAATGAATCTCCGTGAAGGCCTGCGAGGTTATATCCTCCAGAACCACGGACTCGATGAAATACGGCTTTCCATCGTCGGACTTGATCTCAAGCCATTTCTCGACGAATCGATCATTGGTACCAAGGCGAAAGTGGAGCGTGATAGCCAAGCCATTTCCAGCGAAGCGCAGCTTTGCATTGTCAGCTTTAGCGCCGGCCTCCGAAGCTTTTTCTGACCGAAGGACGCCCTTCGTAGTGACCACTTCGAACCCGATGCCGGCCTGGGGGTAGACCACGTCCATCTTTTTGTCGCGGATCGACCGAATCGCACCGGTCTGCCTGTCGATCTCTACAGAGACCCAGGGATTCTCAAGATACAGAGGACCTTCATTCCCCCGGTTCGTGTTGAGGGACATAATCAAATCTCCATTGTTTTACGGTTGATATTGAGGGATGTCCATCCACTCGCCATCTTTGAGGGCCGACTTGTGTGCGATTACACCGGAAAGAGTCATGTTCAAGGCTTCGCTGATATCGACAATAGGCTTTCGGTCTAACAGGATTGATTCAATAAAATCATTTGTCAGATAACCGTGAGAACCGCCGTGGTGCCCCCCTTTGACTCCCGGTGGCAACGGGGGACGATCAACCTCGATCCCCTCGTTGTGTGGTTTCTGCCCATACACACGGCCTTGTTCACCGTGGGCATTTTTCATATCCCAACTGACCGCCATACGCGACATACCGCCTTCGCTTGTTTTAAACAGGGCGACTTCGGTGCCAAAGAGGTTTTGGTGAGGGTTGTTTCCAGCCTTGTATTCCGGGTATAGACTGGGCGTTCCCAATGCGGAAACTTCCGTTAGCCGACCACCGGTGACCGAAACGTAATAAGCCGTCGCATGGGTGGGATACCACATGGGTACAAGTGCTCTTCGCCATCCGAACTGATCAATCTCGCCATTCGCGGGGTTATAGCTTCCAAGGGCCCCGCAAGCATCATGATAGTATTCCCCTTCGGAGTAGAGAACCTTACCCAGGGCACCGGCCTGGTATTGCAATCGTTTTGCATAGAGATCCGCGTGAAAGGTTGAGGTTTCATTCATCATGTATTTCATGCCGCTCTTTTTGACGGCGGCAAACAGTTTTTCCGCGTCCTCTTCGGCATCAAAGCCAAATACAGCGGGGGTCGCAGTCACCACGTGCTTGTCATGATTAAGTGCCATAATAGACAAACGGGCATGACTCGGTGCATCGGTCGCAATAAAGATCGCCTCAATGCTCTTTTCTTTGATCATCTCTTCGCAGGAAGGGTATGTTTTCCGGGCACCCACCGCTTCGGCCAGGGCCTTGCAGCGTGCCGGGTCAATATCGGTGACCCCCACAATCTCCACATTGGGGTGATTTTGATAGAAAAACTGGGCGCCGAACTGGCACAGACCGAAACCGGCAATGCCCACCCTTACCTTACGCTCTGCTACGGGCTTCCAGTCGCCGACGGTCATTGTTGCCGTATCGACCCTCGTATCGAAGCCGGGAATGATGTTGCCATCCGCATCTTTCGGCACATCTATGGCGCCGGCGGTTTTCTCTTTTTTGCTCATAATGATTCTACTCCTGATGTAATTCTGAACATCATTGATTACTGCTTGTCGAAAGGCTAAGAGGATTCCACTTATCAAGGTATTTCATTTTTACTACGCCAGTTTTCGGATCCAGGTACAGCGGAAGAAAGAGATAGCGTGATTTGTTAATATCCGTTTTTTCAGGAATCCACCATTGGTCACACAAGGCCATCACAATATCGGACTCCTCAAGGTAAATGAGATCGGTCACCTGAGAGTTCCAGGTTTTTTTCTCGCTGATGTCTTCCTGTCTCTTGTATTGACCCAGCGGCGAATCGGCCACTGAACACACGGTATCTGTTCCAGCCCAACCATGCACGCCGGAGCCGACCGCGATATATTTGCCTTTATACTTGACCATGGCGGGGGCTTCCACCCCTTTATCGAATGCATAGGCACCATCCTTGTTGCTGGTCAAATAGTCGTCGGTTAGACTGTCGATACGTATCGCGTAGGTACTTTTTCCGCCTCGGACCCCGTGGTCCCCGTGGTCGCAGTAGATCACGTATGCTTTGCCATCGTCATCCTTGAATACGTTCATGTCCGACGCGAAGCCGTTGGGGGTGCCCATCTCCCGCGGGCCTAACGATGTGAACGGGCCCTCCGGATGATCCGCAACGGCCACCATCAGGAAAGAAGCAGGTACGTGAAGATACCAGCGGTACCACATTACGTATTTTTTTGTCTTTTCATTGTACATGACATGCGATCGGCCCGTGGCACCCAACTTGCCCCAGCCGTTCTCCGGGCGGGGCAAGGCGCCCCCTTTGTATTCCCAGTTCTTAAGGTCGGTGGACCGGTAAACCTGCACTCCGTTCCACACCGCCCCATCAGCGATATCAAACATACCCTTTGGATTATTGGCATAGCTGCTGCCGTACCAATAAAACACCCCGTTGAACCGTGCAATATCGCCTTCATGAGCGGCGATGAGCTTACCCTGCGTGTCGTGCCAGTCGGTGCCATTGATGATGGAAAGCTGGGATATATTGTCGGACGTTTTAGACATGATCGCCTCCTAAATCCATATGATTACCGCGGCGGGGCCGAGGCGATGCGGAAGCGGTCTCCCGTAATTTGTCCATGCGCCCTGAGTTTTGCATGAAGCCCTTCGACCACGCCATGAAGAGATGAATCGCCGATCCGATTCTCCATCTCCCACGGATCGGCCCGTCTATCGTACAGTTCGGCCCTGTCGTACGGCCAGTAGACGTATTTGTAATCAGAAGTGATCACAGCCCGCATTGTGGCAAGACCGTAATTGTTGCCATGATGGGTAATTACGAGGTGGTCTCGCCATTCAGGCGCCTTGCCTTCGAGCAGTGGCAAAAGGCTCCGCCCGTCAATCTCGCCGGGAATCTCAATGCCCGCAGCCTCGGCGAGCGTCGGCAGTATGTCCATGTGTGTCACTAATTCATCATTAGTCGAGCCGGCGCGCAGATGGCCGGGCCATCGAATCACCAGAG
>JABGPX010000726.1 GCA_018644745.1 Spirochaetales bacterium | reverse complement strand
TAAAAAAGGTGGCGGAAGTTCAAGAAATGGCAGAGATTCCCCGGGACAACGCCTTGGAATCAAGCGATTTGGCGGACAACTCGTAAAAGCCGGTGAGATATTAGTGCGGCAGCGAGGCACAAAATTTCATCCTGGTTTGAATGTAGGAAAAGGAAAGGACGACACTCTCTTTGCTACAATCGAGGGAACAGTTGTTTTCCACCGTCGCAGAGGCCGCCGATTCATCCGCATCGATCAGGTTGAAAGCGTTAAGTAACGCCAGGTAATACCTCCTATTGGCATTTGTCGACGAAACAGTAATAGAAGTCTCATCAGGTCACGGCGGTCCGGGAGCATCATCCTTTAGACGGGAGAAATATGTTCCCCGTGGCGGCCCCGACGGCGGCGACGGTGGTTGCGGCGGAGACGTCATCTTTGTTGTGAAAGAAAACCTGAAAACATTATCACATATCGCGTATAAGCATATTTTTGCCGCTGAGGACGGTTCCCCGGGCGAAAAGCGCAAAAGGCATGGCCGCGACGGCAAGTCCGAGATTATCGAAGTGCCTCCCGGAACCGTGATAAAAAGCATAGACGAGGGCAGGCTCATCCGTGACCTTACCGGCGAAGACAAATGGCTGTTCCTGAAAGGCGGAAAAGGCGGAAAAGGCAATGTGCATTTTGCAACGCCCTCGAAGCAGGCGCCCCGATACGCACAGCCCGGGCTCGCAGGGGAAACTACAAAGATTCGGGTTGAATTGAATCTGATCGCCGACGTGGGATTTGTGGGAATGCCGAACGCGGGGAAATCTACTCTGCTTGCCGCGCTCACGAATGCCGACCCGAAAATCGGCGCGTATCCGTTTACTACAAAAGTCCCAAATCTCGGAGTTCTCAGAGAATCAGTCACTGAAGTAATACTTGCGGATATTCCGGGACTTATCGAGGGAGCGTCTCAAGGTGCCGGACTCGGTATTCGATTTCTTAAACATATAACGAGAACTACAAGTCTCGCTTTCCTCGTCGATCTCACTGACGACGAGGAATATGCTCAGGCTTTTCCAAAACTCCTGGCTGAACTGGAAGAGTTCGGCGGAGGATTAGACAGAAAGAAGCGAATCCTCATCGGCACAAAATTGGATCTGCTCGAATCACAGGACCGCCTTGACGAGGTGAAAAAGCTGTTTCCTGAAGAGGAAGTTATTGGCATTTCATCTTTCTCGTTCGTCGGTCTTGATGTCCTCCGGCGCCGTTTGGTTACCCTTATGCAGGAAGAATGATGACCGATATCAAAGGCAAAATCGCGATATTCGGCGGTTCCTTTAATCCGGTTCACCGTGGCCATATACACGTTGCGGAATCTGCTGCACACACTTTAGGCTACAATAAAGTCATTTTCATTCCATCCTGCGTATCTGCGCATAAAAAAACCGATTATTATACGTCTCCTGAACACCGGCTGAAGATGCTGCACCTCGCTATCGAGGGGAACGATACGCTGCTTCTTGACGATTGTGAGATTGTTCGGGGCGGAACATCTTTTACAATCGATACAATAGAAGGGCTGTCAGATCGTTATCGGTATACGAGCAAACCGGGATTGATCATCGGTGCCGATCTCCTTAGAGGTTTTCCTTCCTGGCGCAGAGTCGATGATCTAGTTGAGCAGGTAGATCTCATCGTCGCGCGGAGGACATCTTCCATGGGGCTTCATTTTCCTTATCCCCACTTGAATGTAAAAAATGACCTTGTTGATGCCGCATCGAGTGAGATTAGACGGCGCGTGAGAGAGAAGATCGATATCTGCGAGCTTGTGCCGAAACTGGTTGCTGATTACATTTCGCGCAACTTTCTCTATCAGTCAGCAGGCAAGGTTACGTGAGTGGTCAAGATTGACGGTGCCAGACAACATTGATATTCTGATTTTCGTCCGACGACGCCTTTCGATCAGCGGCGCGCGGCAAAAAGGATCTTATGAAAGGCAGAGCAAGAAAAAGAAACTTCGATAAAGGTATCATCATCCTCATCCTCATTATTGTAGTTATTGCGGCATCTTCAACGCTGATAGCGCTGCAGCTTAGAAGCGACAAAATTACCGATGATATTCGGGAAGGCAGGCTGATCAGTACTCTCGTAATGGTCCATGATCAAGAAAAACTGCTTTTCACCGAGCTGTTTTTCTATCATCCACTAACGGGAAACGGAGCGCTTCTTGACATACCTGGAGACTGGGGAGATATCATCGATAGCCTTGAAAGGATGGATCGGATAGATGTCCTGTATAAGCCGACCAGCCCTTCTCAGTATAAAAGTAAAATTGAAGATCTCATAAATCGTGACATTACCTATGTTATTGATTTTGATCTTGCGGGCGTAGAAACGGCGGTTGATCTTCTTGAAGGACTGAGCTTATTCATCCCGAATCCAATTGAAATTAATGAGGACGATAACCTCTATATGATACCTTCCGGCAGCGTGGTGCTTGACGGGAGAAAAATCGCTCAATATGTCTCGTATATTGATTTGGATGAGACCGAACTGGAATATCGCAATCGTCATCAAAAGTTTATTCAGGCGCTGCTGAAATCAATAGGAAAGCAGGGAACCTATCTGACTTCCGAGAACGTTTTTCCCCAATTTTACCGATCAGTTACCACCAATATGAGCCGGAGAGCACTTTTGTCTTTTATTGACGAGCTTTCAAGTCTCGATGCAGATCACCTGATTTCCAAACCAGTCCATGGAGACAAAGTAAAAGTAGACGACGATGGGCAGATTTTGCTTTTTCCATACTCTGAGGGAAAATACGTACGAGAGAGCGTCCGACAACTTGTAGATGCACTTGCAAACACAGAAGTGATGAGCGAGGCCGAACTTACCATCGCCCTCGAAGTTCTGAATGGAACAGAAAAGCAAGGTATGGCTTCGCGAACGAAGCAGCTCTTTGTTAATTTCGGCTATGAAGTTGAGCGAATCGGAAATGCGGAGAAGGACGACTATGAGAAAACTGTCGTGATTTCCCGAACGGCCGATCTCACCGCGGCACAGACTATTGCCGAACTCATTCGCTGCAATAATGTTGAACAGCAGCAGACACTGGAAGTAGATACGGACTCGGATGTAATCACAATTGACGTTACCGTCATACTAGGAAAGGATTTTGATGGCAGATACTGCAAAGAATAGCATAGTGCTCAACCTCGCGAAGCTGGTGGAAGAACATAACGGGGAGGAGACTGTAGTTCTGGACATAAGTGAGCAGAGCAGCTGGACCGATTTCTTCATTATAGCCACGGTCAACAGCCAGGCCCGTATGCGCGGAATTATCCGTTATGTAAACGGATACTTAAGCGATCTTTCAATTGAACCTCTTCACCGGCACAAACATGTTAGTGAGGACGGATGGACATTGATAGACTGCGGGAATTTCGTAATTCATCTAATGACCAGTGAAATCCGGGAGTTCTATGATTTAGAGCGTTTGTGGTATTCGGGAAAGGTGTTGTATCAATCGTCGAAGTCGTCGTAATCCAGTCCATCGTCATATTCAAAATCATCTGTCGGATCTTCCTCTTTTTCCTCTGTCGATGATTCCTCGCCTTTGCTGTCAGCCTCGTTGTCTTCTTCATCGAAATCGTCGAATTCATCCGTGAGATCGTCCTGATACTCGTCCTCAAGATCTTCCTCTTCCTCGAATTCTTCAAAACCGTCGTCAAACTCCTCTTGATGGTCATCAAAGTTATCCTCGTAAAAATCTCCGCTACTACCGAAGAAAAGAGGGAAGTTTGCTATGTCGTCGGGTAAGTTGCTTGTTGAAAAGCGTATTTCCATGCCAGACCTCCGAAGGCCGAATAAAATATTTACGCTGACAGTATCGAATCAAATCTAAGTTGAAGATATTGTCTGTGTCAACTGTTTTTTCGGCTGATATTGCATATTTTCTCATCACGGGTAGAGTTAACCAATGTTCATCCGCGCCCCCGCAAAAATTAATTTACACCTTGCGATCGGCAATAAAAGGCTTGATGGATTTCATGATCTAGCCTCAATTTTTCTTATGGTCGATTTCTTTGATATCATCGACATAAATCTAGCCGCATCGAATAAAGGAATCCAAATAATAGGCAATCATGACGTTCCTGCCGGCCATGATA
>JABGPX010000436.1 GCA_018644745.1 Spirochaetales bacterium | reverse complement strand
TCCGATACCTCCCCACATAAACAACAATCTACCTGCCCGAGTGATCAGACCAAGGCCCTTTGTATATCTGTCGACACGCTCATCGAGGCCATCGGAAGTGAAGGCATCGAAGTAGGCGAGGGCCGTGGTCTTTGTGCCGGCGGAAAATAGCAGCATCAATATAAAAGCCGGAAGAATTAGCACCGGAGCCCTGAAGTCGATAAATAGCTGTACCCAGCCCTCATACAGATATATACCGGCCAGCAGGCAAATCAGGAATAAGACTAAATAGATAATACTGATCGGTTTGTATTTCATGGTAACTCCTTAAATTTTTCTCTCCATTCGAAAATGGACTTCGCAAACTCAGGGGAATTGGACAACATATCACCTATGGCAGCGATATTTTCACCTTTATACCTGGTTATATAACGCGGATTTACGCTGTTAATGCCCAACAGAAAGACAAGCACAGCGGCGGCCGCGAGGGCAAACCTGAACGTCGTAATAAATCGATGCTCCTTGGAATCGCCGTGCCGTATTTCCAATGCTTTGTAAAGCCGGTCCAGTGATTCATCATCCGGCTTACAATAGGTTTTTTTAAGCGTTCTTTTAATTTTCAGGTAATTAGTTTTTTTCATAATATTCTCCGACAAACAGCCGCATCTTTTTCCGGGCCTTAAAAAGCATCCATTTAACCTTCTTTTTCTCTATCCCCAGATACTGAGCTATTTCATGATAAGAAAAACCATCCATATCCCGCAAAACCAGTACTTCCCGGTAAGTCGGCTTCAGGTTCTTCAAGCTCTCCGCGATAGCTCGTATTTGTTCCTTTTCAATTAAACTCGCTTCAGGATCGGGCGACTTATCCTCTAGTACATATTGAAGATTATCCGTGGGAAACGACAGTTTCTCTTTATTGTAGATATCATAGCAGAGATTCCGAGCGGTGCTCAGAAGCCATCCGGCGATGTTCTTTCGCGAGTCCAGCTTTTTTATATTCTTCTGCGCTTTGATAAAGACATCATGGCAGGCGTCCTCCGCTCTTTCCCGGTTCATGAGAATAGCGAGACAGTAGGCGTATATTTTCCGGTAGTATTTCTCTACAATTTCTTCTATCAGCATGTTCGGCTCGCTCACTTAGTATATACGGGAAAAGGAGAGCAAAGTTGCTGACAATTTTGGCATTCGTTATCGGTGGGTTCATTTAACGGGCAGTCTATAAAACTGCTGCGGCAGATTTAACGCGCGGAAATGAAACATTTACCGCGACGCAGCCAAACAATTGAGCCAGAGGTTATTCTCCGATAAAATCCGCAGGTGGTGAATATGGGAAATGCCGTTTTTGCACGGTTACTTTGGGTTTGATACTCCTAATTTTTCAGCGAATAAGTTTCTATTATATATGGATCTGACATCCCGATTCCCGAATGCGAGCGATATTTCCTGGTGTAGAAATGGGCTTCACTATCTGGAACGATTTTAAACAGAAACAGAGCGTTACCGATTTCCCCCGATGTTCTTCCAGAAAGAAAAACCGGCTACTATATGTATACAGGAGCTAGAATGCGATTAGGGAAAAAGGCAAATACGGTATTGAGGTTGAGTCGACCTTTCGAATGGAGCTATTGAAGGCTAAAATGTGATGAACTCCCGGTTCTTTGCTCGAATTTTAACTGCTAAAACCAGATCAGAACTCTATAATCCTTATTAATGAAAGGGAGAGTATATGAAAATCATAATAATCGGCGGGTCAGGTCACGTCGGCAGCTATCTTGTTCCGAGGCTGGTCGAAATGGGTCACCAGGTAGTTAATGTATGCCGCGGCAATCGAAAGCCGTACATCAACCACTCAGCATGGCACCACGTGGAGACCGTTGTCCTCGACCGCGGGGCCGAGGAAAAGGACTGCACTTTTGCTGAGAAGATCGCCGCGCTGAAACCGGATGTGGTAATCGATATGATCTGCTTTAAACTCTCCAGCGCGGAACAACTCGTTTCCACGTTGAAGGGCAAAATCCAGCACTTCCTGTCTACCGGAACCATTTGGGTTCACGGCCACAGCACGGTGGTCCCGACAACCGAGGATTTACCCCGCCGGCCCATCGACAACTATGGAATACGAAAGGCGGAAATAGAAGCGTATCTACTCGGTCAGGCGCGGCAGTATGGGTTTCCGGCGACGATACTACATCCCGGGCACATCGTCGGTGAGGGCTGGGAGCCTCTTAATCCGGCTGGACATTTCGACGTACAGGTATTTGAGACATTGGCCGAAGGCAGACCCTTGGCCCTGCCGAATCTGGGCCTCGAGACGGTTCATCATGTCCACGCCGATGACGTTGCGATGAGTTTTATCAACGCTATTGGCTGCTGGAGCGGCTCGGTCGGAGAGAGCTTTCATATTGTCTCGCCGGCTGCGATCACCCTCCGCGGTTATGCGGAGCGCGCGGCATCCTGGTTCGGGACAAAAGCAGTTCTGGAGTTTTTGCCGTTAAAAGAATGGGAGAAAGTGGTGGATCCGACTCAGGCAGAGTCAACAAAAAGCCACATTACCCATTCGCCGAATTGCAGCATCGAAAAAGCCCGTCAGCTTATCGGGTACAATCCGCGTTATAGCTCCCTGGAGGCCGTGTATGAATCGGTGCAATGGCTTATCGCAAACCGCAGAATACGAATTTGAAGGGTATTGGGGTATAATCGTTCGGCCTGTATTATCAGTCCAAAATACTTATGCTACTCATACTGATTCCGTTCATGTTAGTTTTATAAGGTAAAGCGGAGAAAAACCTATGAAGCCGAATATAGTCCTCGTGATGTGTGATCAGCTTCGATATGACAGGCTCGGTGTTATGGGAGATCCGATCATCCAAACTCCGAATATCGATGCTCTGTCCCGTGAGGGTTTGATCTTTGAAAATGCCTATTGTCCGTCCCCGGTTTGTACGCCTTCGAGAGCATCCGTAAAAACAGGGCTATTCCCTCCCGGCAATGGCATGGTTAACAATTGGGTTCCTTTCAAAGAACAAGTCGCGGATTCTACAGATATCCGTGAATACCTACTTCCAGAACGGCTCAGAGCGCTGGGCTACAACACTGGAATGGCCGGGAAACTTCACTTTGTACCTGCGGAGGATAATTTTGGATTTGATTTCAAGTCTCTAAATGATGCGCCATACTCAATTTATGCTAACGATGATAAAAATTCCGCTTACATAAAATGGTTAAGGGAAAACCACTTTAAAGATGAGGATATAGTTAAGATTTTTGACAAAGATGAAAGCTATTTTCCAGACAACATTTATGATTTTATAATGGGAAGCGGCTGGAGGACAGAAGAGCAGCATGATATCCCGTGGACAATACAAGAGTCGATTAATTTTGTAGATAACAGGGATCAAACAAAGCCATTCTTTTTATTCACTTCTATTTTTGGACCGCATCAGCCATACCTGGCTCCATCCCCTTGGGATACACTGTACAAAACCGACGATATAAGACTTGGCCCAAGGTTTCATGCTGAAATGAGCAACAGCCCAATATTTCAGATGGGTCCAGGAAAACTAGCAAAAAGATTGCGCTCGGAATGGAGTGATGATAAGTATAAAGAGGCTATTGCGGCATATTATGGTCAGATTTCAATGATAGACCACTACCTTGGAAAAATGTTTGAGCAATTGAAAGAAAAAGGACTGTGGGAAAACAGCTGGATTATATTCCTTGCTGATCATGGCGATTTTAATGCAGCCTATGGAACGTTTTTTAAGGGCGATATGTATGATGTAAGTGCCAAAATCCCATTAATCATCAAACCAGCAGGAGGTCAAGCAATAGAGGGAATTAAGGATGAATTGGTCAATTCCATTGATGTGTACGGCACGATTCTTGACATCGCAGGTGACAAAGAATGGAAAAAACTTCCCCATATGGAATCCAAGAGTCTTTTACCTCTTTTTAGTGAAACTACGAAATCTGAGTGGGAGAATAGGGTGTTCTCAATCATTGGGAGTGATCCTGAACAGAACCTGTGCATGCTGAGAGAAGGTTCGATGAAAATAATCAGAAAATCCGTCAAAAGCGGTGACCCTATTTATGAGCTTTATGATTATGACAAAGATCCCATTGAAACCGTAAACGTATATGGTCGTTCCTCA
>JABGPX010000975.1 GCA_018644745.1 Spirochaetales bacterium | reverse complement strand
GGTCTTCCTACCGGGAGTTATTGAAGTGTGCAATTTCTACGATCGGTCTATCTATCCTCTCGATGGCCCTGGAGCTCTCAGGCATCTCGACGCACTATTGGATATCAAGGCCCTCGATGCTGTGCAATGGGTGCCCGGCGCCGGGAATGAAGGTTTTTCCAAATGGATCGACGTCTATAAAAAAATCCAAGCCGCGGGAAAAGGCATTCAGATATTCGGACTTGAACTCTCTGACTTTCCCCTCCTCTTTGAGCATCTCAATCCGGAAGGAGTGTATATCAGCGGCATCAACGGCGTGAACGATCAAGAAACTGCCGGCCGGGTACTGAACCAGATTACCGCCTGGAAATAACCGGCCGGGATCTCAAATCCTTATTCTCGAAAAACCAATGCTCTCAGGCTCCCGCCGGCGCCTTCGGCCAAAATCAGGATAGGTCTCGAGCTTGAATCAATAGCCACGTCCACAGATAATGCACCTACCGTGGAACTCACTGCATCACCAATCTGCTGCCAGGCGGCGCCACTGTACTCCCAGAGTTCTACCCAATAGCTGCCGGAGTCCTGCAATGACGCCGCGGCGAATATTCCTGAGCTATCGGCATTTTCGACAATGGCGAGATCAAGGTAAGTCGCCGGAGTAGTGATCTGAGCGGAAAGATCCAAACTCGACCAGGCTCCTCCGCTCGATATGAACACGTCACATGCTTCCTGGCTTCCGGAGCTTAATTTCTCCGCCGCAAGATACAGATTGTTCAAATCATCACAGAGAAATCCGTGAGTGTACAGAAAGCCGTCGGCGCTACCTATGATGAATTCAGAGCCATAGGGCGTCCAGAATCCACTCTCAAACCGGTACATATTTGTCGTAGGATTTGACAAACCTCCACCGGACTGCAGAGCCGCGATATGCCGGCCTGTGATGTCGGTTGCAAGACCGAGCTCTGCTGCAGAAAGTGTATTTGTGGTCCAATAGTCAGTATTCTCCTCATCCCAGTAAAGGCCGGAACCGGTATACGACAGTGTGTTAATGATGCCGAAGGAATCTGTTACATACGCGGCAAAAGGACCGCTCGTTCCATTGGTGAGCACCGGATCAGTACCCCAAACTCCGAATTCACCTGCATCGTAAGTTGTCAAACCATCGGCGGCACCTACGGAGGACCAGGCGGTTCCAGAGTACTGTTTCACAAACACCGCAGGAGATCCGCCGCTCGTAACGGAAACATCTGTGTCGGCGTACGCCGCATAAAGCGTACTGCCGGAGACTAACGCGGATACTTCATCACTACCTGCCGCGGCCAGAGACAAGTAGGTTCCCGCATTGGACCAGCTACCCGTATCGTTTTCATCGTGTTTCATCGCCTTAATACGCTTATCGAGATCCGCAGCATCGGCAAAGAGGGCGTAAAGATTTCCGCCCATTGATGCGAGCTCTATTTCTCCCTCGGCAGCGGCAAATCCGACACTTCCCAGATCGTGCCAGGCTGCTGTAACAACGGGAGTGGTACTAATCGAGACTGTCTCGCTGAAATCGGTATCTCCATAGAAATCGTTAAGAGCCTGTACCTTGTAGTAGTGGGTTGTACCCGGGCTAAAATCGCTACTGGTGTCTAGAAATTCCGAATCCGTTACCGAACCGATTTCGGAATATCCGGTTAATAGATCATCACTGTGATATATCTCGTAATCGTCCGCGGCATCGACATTGCTCCAGTTAAGAAACACGGAATTGCCGTCGGTCGATAATGTCACTACAAGGTTTTCCGGCGGCACGAAATTAGGAATAGTTACAGCAACTAACCCTCCCCAAGGGCCGAATCCGCCATCGACTTTGACCCACTCCTCGAAGTGACCTCTAGCTCTATATTCATAGGTAGAACCGGGTTTCAATCCCTGCGGTGACAGATCGTCGCCATGGTCGGCAAAATATGCATTTGAAGTCCATCCAGCTATCTCTATAAATGCATATCCATCTTCTGACCTCTCCAGCTCATACGCATCCCTTCCTTCAAGAGAATCCCACCATAATTCGATTGCCCAAACCTGGTTGAAGTCTCGAGATATCTTAGTATCATGAATATTGGGCGCCTCCCCTTCCGAATAAACGTCAAAAAGATCTTCTAAAAAACAAGACGGAAAAAGAACCATGAGAGCAAGAGCGAAGGCTAGGACAGACAGGAGTTTTTTATACATAGGTATCCCTCTTTTTCTGATACCAATAGTATAACCTCCGGTATGCAATCTTTCAATAAATGCTGTCCAGGTATATATTTATTATCTTTTTGGTAATAAAAAGCCGCCCTGATCAGGGCGGCTTGATTGATGATTCCTTGTTTATGCTTTTGACAAAGCCTGATCGATATCTGAAATTATGTCGTCGACATGCTCGATGCCGATAGAAAGCCGCACCAGTTCCGGAGGTATTCCGGCGTCACGCTGCTGGTCTTCCGAAAGCTGTGAGTGAGTAGTACTGGATGGATGAATGGCCAGGCTCTTTGCATCCCCAACATTAGCCACGTGGGAGAGAAGCTCCAAAGAATTTATAAACTTCGCACCGGCATCACTTCCTCCGGAGATACCGAACACCACCATGCCTCCGAAACCTTTCGTCAGATACTTTCTGGCGTTTTCTGCGGAAGAATGATCATCGAGCCCTGGATATTTGATCCAGTCCACCTTCGGATGACTCTTCAAATAGTCAGCTACTTTGGCAGCGTTCTCACAATGCCGTTCCATTCGAAGCGGCAGGGTTTCGATACCTTGCAGAAACATCCAGGCATTATCCGGTGAGATACAGGCGCCTAAATTTCTCAGCGGCACCGTCCGCATGCGAAGTATATATGCAATAGGGCTCAGATCACCCAGCCCCGTCGCCCACACAAGATCGTGATAGCTACTGTCCGGCTTGCTGTAAAGAGGAAATTTTTCGCTATTCCAATCAAACTTGCCTGCGTCAACGACGATTCCGCCGATACCAACACCGTGACCTCCCATCCATTTGGTGAGAGAGTGAATGACAATATCTGCTCCGTGCTCTATCGGACGCAGCAGATAAGGAGTAGTGAAGGTAGAGTCAATAATTAGCGGTATACCTTCGTTGTGGGCAATATCGGCAATCGCCTGAATGTCCGGTACATCAAGAGAAGGATTTCCAATGCTTTCAATATAAACAGCCTTAGTTTTCGGACCGATTGCACGCTTGTATGCGTTGGTATCAAGGGGATCTACGAACTTAACGGTTATACCGAGCTGAGGCAGAATGTTATCGAACATCGTATACGTTCCGCCGTACAGGTTTTTCGCCGAAACGATTTCATCACCGGCGCCTGCAAGGTTGATTATGCTGTAGAAGATCCCTGATGTTCCGGAAGCCAATGCGAGCCCCGCTGCTCCGCCTTCCAGCTCTGCTACTCTCTTCTCGAGTACATCCTGAGTCGGATTCATTATCCGCGTATATATGTTTCCGAGTTCGGAAAGAGCAAAAAGATTCGCCGCATGAGTGGTGTCCTTGAATTGATAAGCCGTTGTTCTGTGTACCGGCACGCCTCGTGCTCCGGTTGTCGGATCGGGTGTTTGACCGCCATGTAATGAAATCGTTTCTAGTTTATGTCCCATAGTACTCTCCTGATTCGTGATTGTTAGTTAATCGTTCCAGACCGATAGATACCGTTCGCCGGTATCACATATGATAGTTATTATTGTTTTCCCCGCCATACCGGGATCGGCGGCAACTTTCACGGCGGCAGCAACATTTGCTCCCGCCGAAATACCAGCCAGTATTCCCTCCTCTTGTGCAAGACGACGGGACATCTCAAAAGCCTCGTCGTTACTTATTTTTATGATTTCATCAAGTATAGCTCTATCGAGGTTGCCCGGAATAAATCCGGCACCAATTCCTTGGATTTTATGAGGCCCCGGTTTCTCGCCTGAAATTACTGCCGAATCAACCGGCTCCACTGCAATGACCCGCACGCCTGCATTTTTCTCTTTAAGAAAACGACCCGCACCGCTAATAGTTCCGCCGGTTCCTACGGCCGCTATAAACGCATCTACCTTCCCTTCAACAGCGTCCCATATTTCCGGCCCGGTGGTTCGATAGTGAACATCCGGGTTTGCAGAATTTTCAAACTGCTGCGGT
>JABGPX010000804.1 GCA_018644745.1 Spirochaetales bacterium | reverse complement strand
GCGACGCATCTTCCCTAGCAGTTTGTTAAAAAGCTTCTGGACTTTTTCAGGATTGCCACTGATCTCGAATCGATAGCCGTGCTCCACTTCCAGCTCGTAGGCTTCGATTGAGACCTGGTATCCAAATAGCTGAACAGCAAAATCAAACCTATGCTCATTGCCGTCTACATCGTTAAACAAAACGGTTGGAAATGTGGGATGCTCAAAATTAATGTCGGCGAATACCGCCATTTCCCGATTGTAGCATTCAAGGCATAGCAATCGCCCGGTATCACCATCCGAATCAGTGAAGTGCACGGATCTATGCTTTATTTCTTTCCTACACTCATCGCATCGATAGCCATTCTCGTTTTCCATATATCGCCTACATTATTTATTTTGATGCTGGCCGGTTTTCTTCGCACCGTATCTCTGTGACTGAGAGTATCCTCAATTTCGGCCTCTATCACAAGCAATTTACTCAAACCTCGTCCTCCGGACAGGCGGAATTCGTACAAGAAAAAAGAAAGAATTTTCGCTGTTATATTTGAAGCTGGAATACACTACAGGGCACATCGGAAAACCCACATTTTGTTCTGCAGACAGCATGGTCTCCCTTATAAAATCGGGTTTTTTCGTATGTGCTGCAGGTCAAAGTAGCAGTAAATAGAGGCGCCCTACATGTATAAAGATGGAAGAAGGGTATTCGCCGCAGGTGAGCGAACTGCAGGGGGACTGTTTTAGACCGGGACACTACACCGGATATCAGTCAGGATGCATTTCTCATTGCGTTTCGCTCGCTCAGACCGTTGCTTCACCATGAGAGATTCGCGAGCTGGATTTACTCCATTGCGCGGATCCCGACCAACCGGCGGTTTGTATCAGATATCCAAGATATTGACTGATACTACCGACCTGCGCTATGGTTCATTGTGGTATGTGGCGTCGATCTGCAAGACGGCGACCAAGTGTAAAATGCCATGAAAATCCCCTAACGGACTTGATCCAAAGGACAGGTACCGTATGACTCAGAACATAGTCGGTATCATTGGTCGAGGCCGTATGGCGACCCATATGGCGCATTATCTCAAACTTGAATCGATTCCCATAATATCTTGGCATCGGGATACAGCCGGGTCTCCGGAGAGAGTGCTCGGAGACTGCGATCCTATTCTATTGCTCATTAAGGATGATGCAATCTCTTCGTTCGTAGATATGCATCCTTCACTTCTCAATCATCAATTGGTGCATTTTTCCGGCAGCAAAGTTATTCCTGGTATTCCAAGCCTTCACCCTTTAATGACCTTTGGTCCTGATCTTTACGATCTTGATACTTATCGAACTGTACCATTCATCGAGGTAAAAGATGGATTGCGATTTGGGAAAGTTTTTCCATCGTTGTTGAACCCGTCGTATTGCATAGATCAAAATCTCAAACCTCTTTATCACGCACTATGCGTGATGGCAGGCAACTTCACGACTCTGCTGTGGGCAAACGCAATCGATACCTTTGAGCGCACCCTTGGTCTGCCGGGAGCAATACTATTCCCTTACCTCAAACAGGCTTGCGAAAATGCCAGTACACTGGGGATACAAGCGTTGACCGGCCCCCTTGTCAGGCAAGATTGGGAAACTGTGCGGGAGAACATCCAGGCATTGCAGGGCGATCCGTTCGAAAATGTGTACCGCGTTTTCGCGGAAATATATGGATATATTGGAGGAGAAACATGACGGTGTTGGATTTCATCGGTAAAAAAGAACGAGCCGAGCCCATTTCGATGGTCACCAGTTACGACAGCTGGAGCGCATCGCTCATCAGTCAGACAGATATCGATTGCGTTTTGGTCGGCGATAGTGTTGCGATGACATTGTATGGATATGATACTAGCCTGCACGTTGATACTGACACAATCGCATCTCATACCGCCGCGGTGCGCCGTGCCATGCCCGGGAAGTTTCTCATAGCCGATATGCCGTTCCTTTCATATCGAAAAGAGTTAGGTAATACGATGAACAATGTCGAGAAACTCATGAAAGCGGGAGCAAACGCAATCAAACTTGAGGGAGCCGCCGGTAACACTGATACAATTCATCACATAGTGGAATCCGGCGTGCCGGTGATGGGTCATCTTGGGCTTACACCGCAATCGGTCTTCCAACTTGGCGGGCATAAGGTACAGGCTCGCACTGATGAAGCGGCTAAATTACTCGGTGATCAAGCTATCGCTCTAGAACGGGCCGGATGCTTCTCTTTGGTACTGGAGGCCATACCATCTGACACCGCGGCTCTGGTGGCTCGAACGCTGGCGATTCCTGTCATCGGGATTGGGGCGGGACCGGGTGTCGATGGGCAGGTGCTGGTACTGCAGGATCTTTTAGGTATCACCATGAGTATCAAACCCAAGTTTGTGCGGCAGTGGCTCGACGGCTCGCATCTCATTACAGAGGCCCTCAATGAGTATCATCGAGAGGTGGTCGCGCGAACCTTTCCAACAGCCAAGGAAAGCTACACATGATAGAGGTTCTTCATAAAGCAGAAGCCGCAAGGCACCATCTGCAACAAATACGGTCCACCGGTAACACTTTAGGATTTGTTCCTACTATGGGCGCTCTTCATGACGGACACATGAGTCTTGTTGATCGTTCTCTGAAGGAGAACGAAATCACGGTAGTGAGTATTTTCATCAACCCGACTCAGTTCAATGATGCGGATGATTATTCAGGATATCCGCGTCCCCTCGACGATGACCTTGCTTTACTCGAAAAAGCCGGCGTCGGCATTGCATTTTGTCCCTCTAAGAAGGAAATATACCCCGACGGCTATTGTTACCGTATTCAAGAAAACTCTTTCAGCAATGAACTCGAAGGAGCATTCAGGCCGGGACACTTTGATGGTGTTCTCACCGTCGTAATGAAACTGCTCAATATTGTGGCGCCGAATCGAGCATATTTCGGAGAGAAGGACTGGCAGCAATACTTGCTCATCCGGGAGATGGCTACGGCATTTTTCCTTGACATGGAGATAGTCTCCTGTCGGCTGGTTCGAGATGTCGATGGACTAGCTCTCAGCTCCCGAAATGCATTGCTGTCGAGTAGTGAACGGGCAGTTGCACCGCGTTTTTTTGAAATCCTATCCGACGAGACGCCGATCAAAGATAAATGGGAATCTTTAGGTAAAGCAGGATTTGAGGTGGAATATATCGAGGAGAGAGATAACCGCATCTTGGCCGCGGTGAAGCTCGGCGGTATTCGGATTATTGATAACGTGAAAACAGTTAGGAGCGTGAAGTGAATCTATGTATCGATGTTGGTAATTCGCGGATATACTGCGGAATTTTTGAAGATGGGAAAATATTGTCGCGCTTTCGAAAAGCAGCAGACCGTGGGGTAACCTCAGATGAACTAGGCCTCTTTCTTAGGCTTGCCATTCGGGAGAACGGATACAATCCCAATGAGGTAACAAGTATCGGATTCTGTTCAGTGGTGCCGGACCTAAACCATGCATTGCTGAGAGCTTGTGACAACTATTTTGGACTAGAGCCGTTTGTCTTGAAAGCAGGGGTGAAGACGGGCCTCAAAATACGATACAAGAATCCTGCTGAAGTCGGGGCTGATCGGATAGCAGACGCTATCGGTGCCATGAATCGATACCCGAATGCAAATCTCATTATCATGGATTTTGGAACAGCTACCACGGTTGAAGCGATCAACTCGAAGTGTGAATATCTCGGCGGGGCCATAATACCGGGCTTAAGGATTGGTATGTTGTCTCTGGAAGCAAACACGGCCCGCCTCCCGAAAGTGGAGATTCTCCGGCCCGAACGTGTGTGTGGTCGGTCGACGGCCGAAAGCATCCAGGCGGGTCTCTACTGGGGACACTTTGGGATGATCAAGGAGATGAGGGAGAGAATCCATAGGGAGTGTTTCAAGGATGAACCTGCTACTGTTGTAGCGACTGGCGGGTTCGCGGAGCTTTTCCAAGATACTGAGCTTTTTGACGCGATCTTGCCTGACCTTACCCTTGAGGGTATACGTTCCGCTCAGGATGCCAACTTATGATGATAACCATGCTCAAATCAAAAATCCATCGGGCTACAATCACCGGATCGAACTTAAATTACGAGGGATCGATATCTATTGATCCGGAACTCTACAAGGCAGCCGGCATGCACGAGT
>JABGPX010000722.1 GCA_018644745.1 Spirochaetales bacterium | reverse complement strand
CTTCAGTGCTTCCAATGCCAGGGGGCCTCGTCTGGCGTAGTAATCGCCAACGGCTACTATGTCATATACTTCAGGATTTTTAAAAACCTCTGTTATTGAATTGTGGGTTAGAGTTACCCCGCGTCCTGCGAGATCAACCGCAATTTCGGCATGGTCTTCCGCAGCCGCCTGTATATCGAAACGCAGGCTGTTTTTTGTATATTCGTAAAGGTCCAGAATATGGTAATGCCGGAATCCGACAAAAGCAATTCGATGGCTCATTTCCACCCCCTCGAGATTCCGTAGGATACCTGATACCTCGAGGAGTAGGCAAGAGCGCCCGACGGTTTAAAGCCGCCGGGCGGTGTTTATGTTTTATCCGGCCTGTCGGTGCTGGTTAATAAGCTCTTTGAAGTCTTCGGACCCAAGAGTCTCTCTATCAAGTAAGGCTTCACTCACCCCGGTAATCAAGTCGGTTCGGGCGCCCAATTTCAGCAGCACCGCCTCGTACCGGCTGTCGATGAGTCGGGCAATCTCTTCGTCTATATATGTTTGAGTGGTCTCTGAATACTCTCTTTGAACCAGCCCGGAATCGCCTCCAAGATAAGTCCCGCCTCTCTTGTTCGGCAGATACACGTTCTTGAATTTTTCGCTCATGCCGTATTCGGTAATCATCTTTCGGATGATATCTGTGGCTTTACTTAAGTCGTCCGCTGCTCCTGTAGAAACATCGCCAAAGGAAATTTCCTCGGCTGCTCGTCCTCCGAGAAGTACATCGATTCGCGCTGTGAGTTCGGCTTCGGTGAGTATGTACCGCTCTTCTAGCGGGAGCTGAATCGTGTAACCGAGAGCCGCCATTCCTCTTGGAATTATTGAGATCTTCTCTACCGGATCAGCGCCATTGGTAAGGGCCGCGGTAATCGCGTGTCCTGTTTCGTGCACCGCCACTCTTCGCCTTTCCTTCTCATCGGTAAGCCGGTTTTTCTTTCTCAGTCCCGCGAATACCTTCTCTACCGCTTCCTCAAAATCTTCTTGAAGAACGGTTTTGCGTTTCATCCGGACGGCATTTAATGCTGCCTCGTTTACTATGTTTGCCAGATCTGCTCCGACTAATCCCGGAGTACCGCGGGCTACTCTGTCGAGGTCTACGGCGGGATCGAGTTTCACCGGCTTTGTGTGAATATCGAGTATTGCTTTTCTGCCTGTTCTATCAGGCCGGTCTACCAATACCTGTCGATCAAATCGTCCCGGCCGAAGAAGCGCAGGGTCAAGTATTTCCGGTCTGTTGGTTGCGGCGACTAGTATTACGCCTGTTCTGGCGTCGAAACCATCCATTTCCACGAGCAGTTGGTTGAGGGTCTGCTCCCTTTCATCATTCGTACTCATTCCGGCGGCCCGGTTCTTACCCACCGCGTCCAGCTCATCAATGAAAACGATACATGGTGCTTTTTCTCTTGCCTGTTTGAATAGATCTCTTACTCTCGATGCTCCCACACCAACGAACATTTCCACGAATTCCGCACCGCTCATTTTGAAAAATGGAACCTGGGCTTCGCCGGCAACGGCCCGGGCAAGCAACGTCTTGCCGGTTCCCGGGGGGCCCACAAGCAGCACGCCTTTGGGTATTTTGCCGCCGATATCTGTGTAGCGCTGGGGTTTTTTGAGGAAATCAACTACCTCCTCTAACTCAGCTTTTGATTCGTCTGCTCCCGCCACATCGGCGAACCGAACTCCGGTGTCGCCCTCGGCGACGATTTGAGCCTTGTTTTTGCCGAAGGCAAGCACTCTGTTTCCTGAGCCGCCCATCCTAGACATAATGAATCGCCAGACGAGCAGAATAACTGCCAGCGGCAGGATCCAGGAGATAAGCATGCTAAGCAGAGGTCTGCTTTTAACGGGAACCGCAAAATACTCAATGCCCTTTTCATCAAGCAGTTCAATGAATCCAGGATCATCGATAACGAAGGTCTTGTACACTGTCTGAGGTTCGCCGGTGAGAGCGGCCTCGGAGTTCATGTAACCTAAAATGGCTGATTCTCCGATCGCAACTTTTCTGATCGTTCCATCGGATACAAGGGCCTTGAAGGAACTGTATTCCACCTCGGTTTCCGCGGAAGGTATAACAAAATTGTTGATAAGTAGGACGATAGCGAACCCCGCAACGATTATCATTAGGGAGATTCGAAACGGCCCCTTTGCAGGCGGCCTGAACAGGTTCGGCTTCTTTTGAACGCCGTTGCTGTCGTCATTTTTGTCTTGAGACATAGTTAGTACTCCTTGTTTATCCACTGCACGAACCATGCCATCTATCGGATTAGTAAAGTCTTATGCTGTAGTGATTTAAAAGGAGGTTTTTAATGCTTTTCTAATAATAATCAAAAGTGGGTCAGATTGACTCAGACCTTGCCGACAGGTGCGACATAAACGGCAAACTCGTCTACTCCATCTACGCCGATTACAGCGTCCAGAAGTTTTTGATCGTACGCTCCAATGGCGCAGGTGCCGCACTCGATGGCCTCGCAAGCGGTATAAAGGTTTTGACAGATATGTCCCGCGTCGAGTGCGATTAGTTTATGAGATACAAACGAGTATCGCCACTCCATTCTGTAAGGAATTGTAGTCCAAATAAAAGTGGCCGCACTGTTCCATCGCTGCCGATGAAGCGCGTCATCCAGTCGCGGAGCGAGGTCCGGTGCGTCCGATATTTTGCAGAGTTGGTGGTCTAGTACGAGATAACGATACAGGCCAGGCGGAATCCCGGTAACGCGATCGGCGTATATATACGTCTCTATGCTGTGTCGTGCTCCTGCCGAGGGAACCGAGCGCCGAGAATAATGGGGAGCCAATTTGCGGATTCCCTGAGTGGCCCAGAGCAAAAATGATATTTCCTCAGGTTCAATGGGAGTACCCTTATATTTTCTCCTGCTTTCACGGTCGGCTATGGCTTTGTGAACGGTCCTTTCATAAAGTGGTAGGTCGTCCGGCTTTATAAGATCAAATATCTCGGAGCCTTCGGGCACGGGTTTCTGTATGTCGGGAACCGCCACGCCTTGAATCTGGTCGCTTCGGACTCCTTCAAGGCCGCTCCAGTTTGATTTGAGAAACTGTCTTCCTTCGCTTATATCGCCGGTCATTTTTGCTTTTCTTCGGTTATGTCCATGCCGTATCGTTCCTCATATCGAGTTCTATATGAGTCCCAGGACTCTGATTTTCGTGCCAAAAGCCCTGCAATGACAAAAAGCGGTGTGCCCACCAAGAATGCAAGGCTTCCTGTTACAAATAGCATCGCAAGTAATACCGATCCAATTGATAGAAGAGTTATGCTAAGGGCAGAATGTTTTTTTATTCGTTTCATCGATACGCCTCTGTAAAGCATCAGTATATCACAAAGAGTTCCCATATTGTAAGCTTGGTCCGTGACCAAGAGCAATTCTCAATATGAACAATTCCTCGTTAGGTCGAGTGCAATTAGCAAGGGATGGCCGTATTTTATAGGTCATATTGAGAATTGCCGGTCGAAATCTGCCAAATGTGTGCCGGGAATTCTCATTTTGATCGATATACCACACAGTTTCATGGGTACGGCCGTTAGGGATTCGTGTTAATGGATCAAAATGAGAATTCCTGCGTGACCAAGCAGGTGTTCCTTTCTAATTCTAACGATCCTTATCGGAATCTGGCGATGGAGGAGTTTCTTCTCGATAACTTCTCCGGCGAGGCAGCTTTGCTCTTTCTTTACACAAACGCTTCCTCTGTTGTGATTGGTAAACACCAGAATCCATGGCTCGAAATCAGCCTGAAGGAGCTAGACAGCCGACAGATTCCTCTCGTCAGAAGAATCTCGGGGGGCGGCACAGTGTATCATGATCTTGGTAACTTGAATTTCTCGTTCATTGGGAAGAAAGCAGGATTTGACCGGAAGAAGAATCTCGAACTGGTGGCCCGAGCGGTATCAATGCTGGGAGTAGCCGCGGTAGTAACTGATAACTATGATCTCTATGCCGCAGGAAAAAAGATTTCAGGCAATGCATTCTGCTTCAGAAGAGATAAGGTCCTCCATCACGGCACGCTGCTCATAGATGCGGATCTTGATGGATTGAGGCTGCTGCTGAATCCGCCGGAGCAGGGCATCAGCACTCATGCGGTAAGATCGAGACCGGCAGAAACCGCGAACCTG
>JABGPX010000770.1 GCA_018644745.1 Spirochaetales bacterium | reverse complement strand
CCAGCTCTGAGAAAGTTGTATTATCCCAATCCACCTTCAAACTCCCATTTAATACAGGAAGGAGAGATCTGCCGTCGATAGGATAGGGGAATTCGGTCTTCGCGGCATCCGCGAATGTCGGGGCTAAATCGATAAGATTACATATATCTTCTTTCACACTGTTTTCGGCGCTGATACCGGGCCATTTTACCAGAAGCGGGACACCGGCGGAGCCTTCATAATAGGTGCTCTTCCACCAGCATCCGTGCTGTCCAGCTTGTTCGCCGTGATCGGAGCAGTACACCACCATGGTGTTGTCAGTAAAACCGCAATCCTCGAGACAGCTGAGAACCTCGCCGATGAGTGCGTCAATATGCTCGCAAAGTCCGTAATAAGCCGCCAGCGCGACCCGTACACGTTCCGGTTCCAGAGGTGGATCAAGAATTTCCCTGTAGTCGAGATAACGGGAAACCGCGGCAGGCAGGTGTTCCTCCCTTTCAGGAATTTCGACGCGGTCGTAGTAGTAATCAAATAGCTCCTTCGGGGCGACAAACGGGCAGTGGGGAAGGGTGTATCCCACAAGAGCGGCAAAAGGCCTGTCTGTATCTTCGGTCGACCTGTCCCGCAAGTATGAAACCGCCGCCTTTGTTCGTTCTTCATCCTGCCATTGATAATGAGTTTTCCCTCTTCCCGCGGTTTCTACCGATACCCGACTCTGTCCTGATGTGGATCCTGGGAAGCGAGTCCACGCCGGACCGCCTAAAGAAGGTACTCCCGGATGTCCTGCTTTTGGACCTCCGATCGGTCTGCTCTCAAATCCGTGGCGCTGATCCGGACCTTCGAAATGCATCCTGCCGATAAGCGCGGTGTCGTAACCGGCGCTGGATAATATATGGGCCCAGGTCGGAATACCTGAGCTCAAGATGTGGGAATTGTTCCATACTCGATTTTTTGATGGGTACATGCCTGTCATAAAGCTCATTCTGCTTGGTACACAGAGAGGTGAAGGACAGTAGGCGTTGGTGAAGCGAGTGCCCTCGGAAGCAAGAGCGTCGAGATTCGGAGTTCTAACGAGGTTATTTCCCGCCGCACCCATAAAGTTTCGGTTGTGCTGATCGGTCATGATGATCAGGATGTTCGTGCGTGTATCGGCCATGACTTTACTCGATTCCCAGCCCGAGCAGCCGGTCGGCGTTTTTGTAGCTGATTTTGTTGAGAGCTTCGGTGCTGATGAGCTGTTCATCTTTCAATGTATGAAAATAGCGGACGATTGGAAGATCCTGGGGTACATTGGCAACATCCGTGCCGAAATACAGTCGGTCTTGAAACTCTTCCATAAAACTGAAGCCAAACTCAGGATCTCGAGATATCGCATTGTATCCGCTGCCTGCGGATAAGTCGCCGTGCAGATTTGGGTAGTTTCTCATGAGCTCAACGACTCTGCCTGGAACAACCTTGCCTTCGGGGTAGCCTTCCCTACCTTTCGCATCGACATCGGCACTGATCTCGGCCCAAAAAACTTGAGAATGAGCGAGGAAAATTAGATCCGGAAAACTCTTTAAGACGTGTTCCAGGCGGGGAAGACCAAGCTCGTCGATACAGCCGTAGAACCCTCCCTCTTTCGGAGCAAGATGAAATGTTAGCGGCAGTTCTGCTTTCTCTACGTAAGAAAATACATTCATATTCAGATCATGATCCATCAGGATATTTGGTATGTACTCTCCCACGCCTTTACATCCGAGACCCTTGTAGTAGGCAAGATGGTCGGTAAAATCCGCCTCGGTTGAATTTGTAAGAAATCTTGGATCCATATTACAAAAAGGGATAAGGCGATCAGGATATTTCGCGGAAATTGACATAACCTCCTCAGGGGTCACCAGCACGTATCTGTACTCCGGGCTCACCGTTGTGAGTACCACCGCTTTGTCTATTCCGGCCGCGTCGAGAGCCGTTATGTGCTCTTCCGGGTCCGGATAGCGGCTGCCGTTTGCTCTGGTAAGCCCGCTTTTATAGGCACAATGTGTGTGTATGTCTATTAACATGCCGAAACTCCATATCCGTTATTGATGATCTGTATTATAAGTCGAATAACTGATATGACATAGGGAAGTTTAATTGTTTTGGAGAATGAAACATGCCAAATACTACGCTCACCGGCCGCTCAATTCATAATGGTGCTCCTATTTCCGTTGAGATTGACGGAGGTACTGTTGTCCGGATTTCTCCCGCGGCTCAATCGGCGGCAGATCTTCCCTATATATCATCCGGTTTATTTGATCTGCAGGTAAATGGCTGTTTGGGCGTGGGATACCGGTTTCCGGATTTCACCGAGGAACACATTGGAAAGATAAAATCTTTTGTTACCGCCGCGGGATCCCCGCAGCATTTGCCTACAATCGCGACTGCTTCGCCGGAAATCATGCTAAGGAATCTCCGTATAATCACTCGGGCTGTGAAGAAGGATCCCGATACCGCCGCTGCTCTTCCGGGTATCCACATCGAAGGGCCATATATTTCCGCCGAAGACGGGCCCCGGGGAGCTCATGATCCTGATTCTATTCGCGATCCGAGTATCGCGGAGTTTGAAAAGTGGCAGGACGCGGCCGATGGACGGATAGTCTTGATCACCCTGGCTCCGGAGCTACCCGGTGCCCTGGAATTTATACATGAGATTTCATCGCGGGGAATCCTAGTCTCCATCGGACATACCTCAGCGAAGCCTGAGATAATATCGCAAGCGGTTGACGCGGGAGCGCGATTTTCCACCCATCTCGGCAACGGCTCACACGCCAAGCTTCCACGGCATGAGAATTATATTTGGCAGCAGCTCGCAGCAGACCGTCTCGATATGGGTATTATTCCCGACGGTTTTCATCTTCCGCCGGCAGTAATGAAATCCCTAACACGCGCGAAAGGATATGAGAAAACCATTCTCACCAGCGATGTCTCAAAGATGGCAGGAATGCCTGCAGGAGACTATGTGGTGGGCAACGTACCTGTCCGGGTCTACGACGATGGCCACATCGGCGTCGCGGGTACTCCATTTCTTGCCGGATCGGGGCATCTTCTTGATTGGTCGATCGTGCAGTTTATGAACGCCGCTGAGTGTTCTCTATCCGACGCGATATCAATGTGTACTGAAAACCCGGCGCGGGTAATGAATATGGGAACCGGCAGGCTCGAGGAAGGGGCACCGGCGCATCTTACTCTTTTCCATTATGCTGATGGAGATCAGCATCTTCGTATATCCTCCGTATGGAGATCGGGAAAGGAAGTTTGCTCTGGAATCTAAATTGCACAGCTGGAAGAAGAATTTATACCTAGTTTGGATTGCTCAAATACTCTCACTTGCGGGTTTCGGATTTATGCTTCCGTTCCTGCCGTTCTTCCTTCAGGAAGTAGGAGTGACCGATCCGAGCGAGCTGAAACGATGGGTAGGTTTGGTTTCAGCGGTACCGGCGTTAACCCTTGGCCTTATGGCCCCGGTCTGGGGGTACCTGGCGGATCGAGTCGGTCGGAAACTCATGATCCTCAGATCCATGGCTGCCGGCTGCGCGGTACTCATCGGAATCAGTTTTGTTCAGAGCCCCGAAGGGATCCTGGCAATGAGAATTGTCCAGGGTTTGATTACCGGAACAATCACCGCATCGGCGGCGATGGTCGCCGGCGGTACTCCCCGCGCCAAATTGTCATATGCCCTTGGGTTTCTCGCCTCGTCAACTTTCATCGGCCTTGCATTCGGGCCTTTACTCGGCGGTATTACCGCGGAGTTTCTCGGCTACCGGACCGCGTCCCGAATGGGCGGCGCACTGCTTGCGATCGGCTTTTTTGTGGTGTTATTATTTGTAAAGGAAATTCGTCAAGAAGATGATACCGGTAGGAAAAAGACGCAGAATCAGGTCTCACGCCGAAACTATCTATTTCCGATGGCGCTGCTGCTATTATCGCTCGTTCTTATTCGATTCAGCCGGTCTCTTCCATTTGCCTTTCTGCCGCTATTTGTACAGGATACCCGCGGTTCGATTGAAGGCGCTTCGATTGTTACCGGATTGCTTACCTCTCTTGCGGGAATCGCTGCGGCAGTATCCGGCATTACTATAGCAAGGCTTGGTGACCGGATGAACAAACTTGTTCTTGTTTCCATATGTCTCGCCGCTGCGGCGTTGGTATCCATCCCGTTGTT
>JABGPX010000721.1 GCA_018644745.1 Spirochaetales bacterium | reverse complement strand
GGAACGGAACAGTCTGGAGTGAGTGCCGTAACATGGCGTCGGTTTACCTCAAAGAGGTGTCGAGCGGATTTCCCGAGGCTTCAGATTCTGCTTCGGCGCTCGCGGAAACTTTCGGCGAAATTGGCAGCTTGCTGACACGAGCCGCGGACAAAGAACTGGACAGAAATGAAAAGATAACGGTCCTCAAAAAAGCAGAGGCGCTGGAATCCGCCTCAATCGAAGGCATCGCGGCGCTTCTAGCCCTGAATGCCTTCGGGTTGCTCTAAAGCCATAGGATACATAATGACTCCAGTCGCATCGCTGCTCAAAGATGTTCAGATACCCCGGATGATACCGATACGGCAAATATTTGACAGGGACACAATAAAGAACCCGGGTGATGAATTACTTGCAAAGATGCTTTCCGCTCAGGTCTCCGAAAAGGTACTTCCCGGAATGAATATAGCCATCGCCGTCGGGAGCCGGGGTATTGAAAACCAACCTCTTTTTGTAAAGCTGATCGTTGAGACCATAAAGAACCGCGGCGGCAGTCCGTTCCTCTTTCCCGCCATGGGAAGTCATGGAGGAGCAACGGCGGACGGGCAGCGATCGATGCTCGAAGGAATGGGATTTACCGAAGAGTACATCGGCGCCCCGATCCGCGCGACAATGGAGGTTAATCAAATAGGCGTTACCGACAGCAGCCTGCCGGTTTATCTGGACAAATTCGCCAACCAAGCCGATGGAATAGTTCTCATAAACCGGATAAAACCTCATGTCGGTTTCAGAGGCCCTTATGAAAGCGGACTGATGAAA
Source organism: Spirochaetales bacterium (assembly GCA_018644745.1). Next base: position 3,369 of record JABGPX010000721.1, on the reverse strand, counting down.
ATGCTGTCGATTGGTGTCGGAAAGCAGAGGGGAGCGGAAACCTGCCACAACCTTGGATTCGGAGCCATGGCTGAGAATATCCCGGCTATTGCCAACGTGGTTATAGAAAAGAAAAATATCATGTGGTCTGTCGGGGTTCTGGAGAATGCGTATCATGAAACCTGCAGGATTGAAATCCTGGAGAAGAAGGATATAGCCGCTAAGGAACCACTCCTGCTGGAAACTGCGAGGACCTTGTCTCCCAGATTACACATTGAGTCTTTAGACGCGCTGATCCTGGATGAAATTGGCAAAGATATCAGCGGCACCGGTTTTGACAATAATATACTCGGTCGATACCACACGCCCTACGTTTCGGGCGGACCGACAATTAGGCGGATTGCTGTTTTGGATCTCACCGCCAAATCTCACGGCAACGCAAATGGATTAGGAATTCTCGACTTCACCACCAAACGGTTATTCGACAAAATTGACTTCGATCAAACCTACCCGAACTCGCTTACCTCCACCGTTCCGTTAAGTGTCAAAATTCCAATGGTACTCGACAACGACCTGCAGGCAATACAAGCGGCAATCAAGACATGCAACATACCAGATAAATCTAAGGTCCGACTGATGCGCATCAAAAATACTCTGAAATTGGATGAAATTGAGGTATCAGTTTCACTTCTCGAAGACGCCCAAAAGCATTCACAGATAGAGATAGTCGGTGAAGCAGGAGATCTGCTCTTTGATCAGAACGGAAATCTTTTCTAAATCCGGATTACGGCAGAAAGTTCTGCTCCCGTCTTACAAACTGAATCGTAAATCCCCACGGATCTTTGAGAAAAACAATGCCGAACTCGATCTCCGGGTTGAATTCCGGTCCTGCCGGTGAGGCGCCGGCGCTCATCAGTCTTTCCCTATCAGATTTTAGGTTTGATGACTGGAAGGCCAGATGCAGCTGAAGGGGATCCATCGCCGTATATTCGGGTACATCATCAACCGGGTTGTTATAAATCTCTATAATTCCGTGGCCTGTCTCGTCGGCAAGAAAGATTGCCTTATTCATTCTATGGACGACCTGCATCCCGAGATTCCCGCAGTACCAGGCGCTCATTGCCTCGGTTTCCTTCACATTAAATGCTATGTGTTCAACTTTCATGACTTACTCCTGCCTGTAGTATAACAGCTAGCAAGCTTCCGGGCATTACCCCAGTTTGCCCGAAATGGCAAATTTGTATATGCTTTGATGATGGACATCAACCTAACCGAGTACCTTGATTTCGCCCGTAATTTGAGCATCGAAGCCGGAAAAATCACCCTTAAATACTTTAGAAAAGAATATGATGTCGAGAGAAAGAAAGACAACAGTCCCGTTACCGTTGCAGATCGGGAAACTGAGTATTTTATTCGAAACGCCATTATTCGGCGTTTTCCGGATCACGGGATAATCGGGGAAGAACACGGCTCCGTGAAATCAGATTCACCTTTTAAGTGGATCATCGATCCTATAGACGGCACGAAGTCATTTATCCATGGTGTTCCGCTATACACGGTACTCATAGCATTGGTGTATGAAGGTGAACCATGCGTCGGAGTTATTCACAACCCGATGCTCGAGGAAACCGCGGCGGCGGCAACCAGACTCGGCTGTACATTGAACGGAGAACCCTGCCGTGTCAGTAAAACAAAAGCCTTAGAGCATGCATGGATTCAAACCACTGATCCGGCAAAGCTGATTCAAATGGAACCTGGTTTTGCCATGCGCATAATGACGCGATCGGGACAATGCAGAACCTGGGCCGACGGATATGGATATCTGCTTGTTGCTTCAGGCCGAGCCGATGTCATGATTGATCCGATCGTCGCAATCTGGGATGTAGCACCGCTAAAGGTAGTAATAACCGAAGCCGGCGGTACCTTCACCGATTTCCAGGGAGAATCGAACGGACTTGGTGAAAGCGCGATAGCTACGAACGGGTTGCTTCATAAGGAAGTTCTGACGCTTATTCAATAGGGCACATCGAAAAACCCACTTTCGGTGCATGTGACTCATCAAGAGATATACCCGCATTGAATGACCTAATCAAAAACGGCGGAGGCCACATGGAGAAAGCACATAACGTAGAACGCAGGAAGGATCTCGGCGGACGCGATATTACCCTGCTGACAAATGGTCCGGTTCGAGTCGGGATAAATGACAAAGGCGGTATGATACCGGAAATGAGCTGCCTATACGGCGCCGGCCGAATAAACTCTCATTGGCTTCCACCATTCAGATCAAACTCCGGCGCTGCCTATAATCCGGATGTTCATGGGCAAAGCTGGCCGGTGGAGCTCCTCTATGAATTGGCTGGAAATTTCCCCTGCTTACCGAGTTTTGGGGGACCAAACAGCGCTTACGGTATCTCTCACCCGGCTCATGGGATAACCGCGAACGCAATTTGGAATGTGGCTGGACACGGTACCATCGATAACCGGGTCACCTATCTGAAGTCCACCATAGATGAAGCAGCATCCGGCGGGCTGCCTCTGATCTATACAAAGTATGACCTTTTGATAGAGGACCACTCGATACATTACGCGATATTGGATATTAGGAATGGCGGGAACAAACCGTATTCCATCAACGCATCGTGGCACAATACCGTGGGATCCCCATTTCTCGCCGGCGGCTGCCTTATTGATACGAGCGCGGAGACCTTTGTAACCGCGCCATCGCCAGGGGAGTTTGACGACACCGGCCGCTTACCGACGGGCACCTCGTTCGAAAACTTCTCCAACGCCCCATTGAGGGACGGAGGAACAGTGGATCTTCGAGAAGTTCCAGGCATGATCGGATACTCGGATTTCGCAAGCGGAGCGGTTCCCGCGAACGCGGATATCGGATGGAGCAGTGTTACAAACCGTTACAACAAGCTCATCTATCTGACTTTTTTCAAAGGTCCGGCCGCCGCTGGTCCCGACGAGGTATCTCTTCAATTTAACGACTTTTGGATGCAGTACGGCGGCAGAAACATGAGACCATGGGCGGCCTACGAAGGCGGTACCGATTACACGTTCTGTCTCGGCACCGAAAACGCGATCGCCGCGTATGCCAACGGATTGCAATACTCTTTGGACCATCCTGAAGTACTCGGTCGTCCGACCACGGTCACCATCGAACCGGGAAAATCCAAACGGCTGTTTTACGGAACCGCCTTTTTCCCATACATCGAGTCCGGTCTCGACGCGGGAATAGCTGACCTGGAGTGGACCAACGAAGGTATCGCGGTAAAAGGGCGCTCAGGCATATCGACGGCGATAAACGGAGATTCCGAGTTTGGGTCCATCGAAGCGATCTGCACGGAAATCGGGTAGCGTCCAGTAGCCCTGAGAGGAATGGAT
>JABGPX010000720.1 GCA_018644745.1 Spirochaetales bacterium | reverse complement strand
TCTGAGAAATAACCAGAGACAGATCCTGGATAACGGGCATCTCCGGATCATAGGCGAAACCTAACTTATGTATCTCTACGGCAGGAGTCTCAGCCGGTATATCCGGAGTCCGCGCCTGGGGAGCGGCGAAGTTGTCAACTGGAGCAGGAGGGCCATTTTTTCGGCGGTGCTCCTTGCGCCAAGTCCATAGTGCCGTGGGTGGTGGAATTATGGATTCAGCGGGTTCGTCGAGAAGATCGAAGACTCGATCGGCCCCGGCGAGAATGCGCTGGATCCGAGTCGCATACTGCCCAAAACCCCGGAACATCCAGATAATACGGTGGATCATCGCCAAGGTGGCGAGGAGGGTGCCAAAGGTAAGGCTGCCCTGAATCACGAATATCGCACCCACGGCAATAAAGCCGGATTCGGCTGCGGAGTGTACAAAATGAGTGATAGTCCGGTTCACGGTAGAAAGGCGTACTCGCTTGAGCGATGCAGCGAGGGCACGTTCATTTGCAAGGATGAATTTGCCCATCGCGGTCTTCTCAAGCCCGAAAATCTTCATGACCTTGCGACCGGCAATGATATCCGAAAGGCGCTGGGTGGTATCCGAGAGCGCCTCCTGATTCTGTTTGCCGACGCGTCGTAGCGGCTTGGCGAAGATGATGTTGCTCAGCAAAGTAACCAATCCGATACTAATTGCTCCGATCCCGAGCCGCCCGTCTAGAATAAAAATTGTTATTGCGTTTCCTACCCCGGCTATGCTCAGCTGAACGATGCCCTTCATGTGTTCACCGCAGACGTCCCGCAGGGGTTCGGTATCGTTGGTAATCCGCGATATGAGATCACCGGAATGGTTATTTTCCATGTACCGTATGGGCAGAAGTTGAATATGTTCATAGAGATCATATAGCAGGTTCCGGTGGATCTCCTGTGATGCCCGGTAAAAGAGATACCAGACGAACGGCAGAATAGCGTAAATACCAATAAATGCGAGCAGTACCTTCAGTGTTGCAGAGAGCAGTACCGACATGGCACCCGAGAGGATTGCGTCGGTCATATTCTTGAGACCGAGAGCCACCACCAGGGTCGTGAGAAAGCTCTGACTGGCCGAGGTCCCGAGACCAAAGAAAAAGCCTAATCCCCACCAGCCTTTGAGGTATCCGAAAAGACGCAGGAGTACCGGCTTCTTTTTCATTCCTCAATCTCCTGGTACTGCTTTTCATACAGCCGACGATACAAACCGTCGGATTGCATCAATTCAACGTGGCTGCCTTCCTGAACGATGCCTCCCTTATCAAGCACGAGTATCCTGGTTGCATGTTTGATTGTCGACAGGCGATGAGCAATGATCAGCGACGTACGTCCTTGCATGAGAAGTTCCAACCCTTGCTGGATATACTGCTCCGAAGCTGTGTCGAGAGCCGATGTCGGCTCGTCCAGAAGAAGAATCGGTGCGTTTTTTAAAAGAGCACGGGCAATCGCCACCCGTTGCCGTTGACCTCCCGAAAGCTTCACGCCCCGTTCGCCCACCAAGGTCTTGTATCCCTGCGGGAAATCACGTATGAACTCCAGGCATCCGGCCTGCTCAGCCGCCGCCTCTACCTGTTCACGGGTCGCGCCTGGATTGCCGTACTCGATATTCGTAAAGATACTATCGGGATACAGATAGGTATCCTGGGTCACAAGCGACAACTGCTTCCGGGCGCTCTCGAGGTCCCATGCTTCTATGTTGCGGCCGAAGAGACGTACTTCGCCCGACACGGTGTTATAGAAACGGGTAAGAAGATTGGTCACCGTGGTTTTGCCGCAGCCCGAAGGCCCTACCAAAGCGACAATCTCGTTCCGTGTTATGCTGAAATTGAGATTCGTAAGGACCGGCATATCCGATCGGTAATGAAAACCGACCTTTTGGCATTCCAGAGCCGTGCCCGGGTCGACGGGCCCGGTGGCGGTGCCGGCTACGTCCCGAGGACTGTCCCACACCGCGAAGAGCCGATCCGCCGCCGGTATAAACTCCCGCATGAGAAAAAAGGTCGTGTTAATAATCTGGACCGGAGAGGTGAGGAAGCGCTGCAGCTCGTAGAACACGATGAGTTCGCCGAAACGAATCTGACCGCGGATAACCAGGATACCGCCCACAAGGAAGACGAGTACCATCGGCAGGATATGGATGAAATTCTGCAGGGGTGCATTGAGTGAATAGATGCGGAGAAGGAGGACCTGCCTCCACTGCATCTCGTCAATTATCAAACGCATGCGCCGCGGCCATGTTCTGTGCAGATTGAAAACCTTGATGACTTGAAACCCGGAAATCGTGTCCTGGGCCAGAGCGTTAAGTTCAGCTTTGGACTCGAGCTCTCTTCGTTCCAAGACCTCTACTTGTCTGGCGAGTTTGGAAGCTACCCATGTCAGCAGCGGTGCCGTGACTACAGAGACCAGGGTGAGCACCCAGTTGATTGTCATGGCATAGATGAAGGCGGCTAGAAAGCTGATAGGCGAGTACAGAAGACTCCATACTCCCCGTTGAATTAGGCCCTGCATCTTTTGCAGGTCGTTGTTTATGCGCGAAATCAGATCGCCGGATTTTTGGCTATCCAGATATCCGACCGTAGCACCTGCGGCGCACTCGACTGTTCGCTTTCTGAGCGTATTGATCATCCTTTCCCCGTATTGGCCGCTGGTGTACATGATGAAGGGTTCGAGGACGATGAGTACCACGGCAACTATGAGGAGATAGAGAATTGCCTCCAGGCAGAGTTCGAGATTACCGGAGGTGGCCGCGTCGGCAACATTGCCGACGAAATGTGCTCGGAAGAGCCAGAGGACAGTTCCCGCACTCTCGAGAAGGACGATTACAACGATAAATAAATTCAATCGCGGAGAGATCCGCAGCACCCTGAGTAAATAAGGTAAGAATTTCTTTCGTGAGACTTCTTCCACAGCTTTTTTACCTACTCGCCATGGTAATAGGTCCCGGACGGGGAATCAATAGCGGAGCATTGAAAACTGCGTCATTAATATAGCGCCTCTTGCTATCCGCGCTCTTGCTCCTGATGGCCGGGTGTGCAACAATCCATTCTTATGAATCAAGACATTATCATACCCACCAACTACAAACCCGGATTAGATCTGTTTGAAACCGAAAAGGCTATCCGGGCAATCAAGACTTTTTTCGAAGACAATCTCGCCGAAAGTCTCAATTTGAGACGGGTAACCGCACCGTTATTCGTACAGAAGGGTACGGGAATTAATGACGACCTAAATGGAAGCGAGGCGCCTGTTGCTTTCAGAACCACAGGCAATATGGATTACGAAGTGGAAATTGTGCAATCCCTTGCCAAGTGGAAGCGCATGGCTCTTGCAGACTATGGCTTCGGCTTTAACCATGGCGAAGGTCTCTACACGGACATGAATGCGCTGCGGCCCTCGGAAAATGTAGGGAATCTCCATTCGATCTATGTCGACCAGTGGGATTGGGAACGGGTAGTCTCTTCAGAAGAACGTTCTATCAGCTTCCTTAAAACTATTGTTGACCGAATTTATCTGGTCATGCGCCGGACAGAACGGTTCATTTATGACAAATATCTCACTATTAAACCGACTCTTCCTGAGACGATTACTTATCTTCACACTGAAGAGCTTGCTGAAAAGTACCCGGATCTTTCTCCGCCTGAGAGAGAGTTCAAAGCCACGGAAGAATACGGCGCGGTATTTATTATCGGCATCGGCGCACCGCTTCCTACAGGTGAACCCCACGATGGAAGGGCGCCGGATTATGACGATTGGATCAGCCCGGGTGACGATGGGAGACCCGGCTTAAACGGCGACATCGTAGTGTGGAACCCTGTCCTCAATAGGCATTTCGAACTCTCCTCGATGGGAATTCGGGTGAGCCCGGAAAGCATGGTAAAACAGCTGGCGATCCGGGGCGTCCCGGATCGTAAAGAACTGTGGTGGCACAAACGGCTGCTGGCAAATGAGTTCCCCCTTTCCATCGGCGGCGGTATCGGTCAATCACGTTTGTGTATGTTCTTCCTGCGAAAGGCTCATATCGGTGAGGTGCAGAGTAGTGTCTGGCCCGAGTCGATGCGGAAAGAATGCGAAAATGCAGGCATAGTCTTACTATAGGGCACATCGAAAAACCCACTTTCGGTGCATGTGACCGAATGTTTTTCCTTATAG
>JABGPX010000719.1 GCA_018644745.1 Spirochaetales bacterium | reverse complement strand
CGGATATCTCGTGAATGACGGCTTTGAGCCTCTCCTCAAACTCGCCGCGGTACTTTGCTCCCGCGATGAGAGACCCTATATCCAGAGCAAGCAGTTTCTTCTCTTTGAGCGAATCCGGAACGTCTCCCGACACAATTCTTCGAGCAAGCCCCTCGGCAATAGCTGTCTTGCCCACTCCGGGTTCCCCGATAAGGATCGGATTATTCTTTGTCCGCCTCGACAGAACCTGCATAACCCGACGTATCTCTTCATCCCGGCCGATAACTGGGTCGAGTTTCTCCTTACGTGCGAGCACCGTAAGATCTCTGCAGTACCGCTCGAGTACCTGATACTTGTCTTCCGGATTCTGGTCAGTAACCCGCTGGTTTCCACGGATCGACTGAAGGGCCTGAAGCGCTCTGTCCCGGGTAATACCAAAACTGTCAAGCAGAGTCTGAACGGGTATTTTCGCGTTGAGCATTGCGAGCAGAATGTGCTCGGCGCTGATGAAATCATCTTTCAAACCCTCTGCTTCAAGCTCCGCCTGTCGAAATAGGTTCGAAAGCTCGGCTGAGAGTACGGCCTGTGTAGATTCACCGTATACGCGAGGCCGGGCCGAAAGCAAACCATCGAGTTCCTGATTCAGTGCATTTCGGTCGGCACCGAGACGGTCGATGAGCGGCGGCACCACTCCGTCCTGCTGTTCAATTAAAGCTTTAAGACAATGCTCGGGTTCGATCTGAGAATGATTATATCGATGACAAATAGAGTCGGACGCCTCAATGGCTTCCTGAGCTTTTACTGTAAACCGTTCGCTGTTCATCGTGAGCCTCCTGTTAATACACGCGAAATCGCCGACAAATGCTGTATGCACGCAAATGCTGACATGTTCTTCTCGAGATCATAAATGGAGGTGTAGGTAGCCCGTATAAAATACCGCCGGACAAACAGAGAGTCAAATATATAACCTTTTGGCCCGAATCCGGCAGGAGAGGCTCATTGTTCCGGGTTTTTGATATCTGGCGGGTTTTTCTTCATGTAATCGTGCTCTTCCGTGACATCCTCTATGAGTTCGCGTATTCTCCAGTCCATGTTATTTTCCGTGCTCATGCAGAAGGCCACTTTGCCGGGATCTTCGGTTATGCTTTTTACGCCTTTCAGAATCCTGCCCATCTCGTCCTGCGTAAATCCGTGCATGAACACAACCTTATAGCCCCTATCATCCAACGGTGATTCGGTCGAATCGTTTTCACTCATTTAGACCCTCCTTCAGTTCGTGGCTCCACTCTAGCGATGAGCAACAGGTTGTCAATACAAGGCTGATACGAGCTGTCACCGGACGCGATTCACTGGATGTGAATTTACCTATCTGGTAGAATACGGCAAATATGTTTAAAAAGTTGATATCTCACTTCCAAGACCGACGAACCCGAATAAGCCTGAAATCTACATGGCTGGACATCATTAAAATTGGAGTCGCCGGCGCTCTTCTCATCACCGCCGCGGCAATCTCCGCTGGAAGGATGCGGTACAATTGGCAATGGTATCGTGTGCCGGAATACCTATTCGAGACGAGCGGCAGCGGCGCGTCACCGGGAATTCTTTTGCAGGGACTCTGGGTAACGCTGAAAATATCCGGCATTAGTCTCGTACTGGCAGCAAGCATCGGACTGGTTACGGCACTTTTCAGACTCTCCCGATCGCTCACCGCCAATGCGTTCGCCCGAATCTACCTGGAGATTGTTAGGAATACGCCGCTGCTCATCCAAATTTTTTTTATCTACTTTGTCGCCGGCCCTATCCTCGGAATCGGCCGCTTTGCGTCGGCAGTAACCGCGCTTAGCTTATTTGAAGGAGCTTACGCATCTGAGATTATTCGTGGAGGAATACTCGCGGTTCACCGCGGCCAATGGGAATCCGCATACAGCCTGGGATTGAGTGGGAAAGATGCATATCGATATGTCATCTTACCCCAGGCGATTCGACAAATTATTCCACCGCTCACGAGTCAGGCTGTTTCGCTGATTAAGGACTCGGCCTTGGTAAGTACTATTGCGATTTTCGATCTTACAATGCGCGGCGCGGAGATCGTTTCAGAGACTTTTCTAACCTTCGAAATATGGTTTACCGTCGCGGTCATCTATCTGGTTGTAACCGGCATCCTCTCAACACTGACCCACGGTCTCGAGAAACGTATGAGAAATGCATCATGACGGCAGATCCTATTATCATTGTCGGGGCCATCAGCAAATCTTTCCCGGGAGGGATTCAAGCGCTGAGAAAGGTGAGTCTTTCGATTGAAAGATCCGATGTAGTGTGCGTGATTGGACCTTCCGGCTCCGGAAAATCCACGTTGCTCCGGTGCCTGAATGGCCTCGAAAATCCGGAGGAAGGAACCATTACGGTAGACGGTATACCGCTGAACAACATGATAAAAAACCGGCTGGAAATTCGAAAGGAAGTGGGCATGGTATTCCAATCATTCAACCTGTTTCCGCACATGACCGTTGAAAAGAACATCTCTCTCGCACAAAAACGGGTTCGCAAACGTGATGACGCGGAGATAAAGGCCACAACTGAAGAGCTGCTCAGTAAAGTTGGAATTATCGATAAAATAAAGGCCTACCCGGCGCAGCTATCCGGCGGCCAGCAGCAGCGCGTCGCTATAGCCAGATCACTTGCAATGAGCCCGAAGGTAATGCTTTTCGATGAAGCTACAAGTGCCCTCGACCCGGAAATGATTGGGGAAGTACTCGCGGTGATGCGCTCGCTCGCGAATGAAGGAATGACCATGGTAGTGGTTACTCACGAGATGGGGTTTGCACGGGAAGTGTCAGACCGGGTAGTTTTTATGGATGACGGCGAGATTGTTGAAGAAAGTGACGCGGAGAGCTTGTTTGCATCGCCGAAAGAAAAAAGGACTGCTGAATTTCTAGGAAAAGTTTTGTGATCATACCACCGCGCCGGTCTTGAGTGCGGCAGGTGAATTGAAATACATTATAAGAAGGATGAAGAAATGACAAGAAAACAAGGGTTTCGAACGGGTATCGTTTTCGCCGCTGTGATGCTCATGATACTCGCAGGCTGCGGGGACAGTTCTGACGAAGGGCACGAATCGAGCCAGCTCGACAAAATAGTAAAGAGCGGCAAGCTGCAGGTCGGCATGGACACCTTTGAGCCATGGGCCATGAAGGATAAGAATGGTAAACTCATCGGATTTGAGATCGACGTAGCTACCCGGCTTGCCGAAGACATGGGGGTAGAGATCGAGTTTGTACCAACCCAATGGTCGGGAATTATCCCTGCGCTCATTGAAGGCAAATTCGATGTAATTATCGGAGGGATGGGAATAACACCAAGCCGAAACCTCAAAGTGAATTTTTCGATTCCATACGATTACACGGGAATGGCAATTGTGGCCAGCAAAACATTGGCACCCGGGCTTTCGAGCCTGGAGGATTTCAATGAACCCGGGATGGTTGTAACCGCCAAACTCGGTACTACCGCCGCACAAGCCGCCAAGAAATATATGCCTCTCGCGGAGCATCGGCTCTTTGACAACGAAGCCCTTGCTGTACAGGAAATCCTGAACGGCAACGCCCATGCTCTGGTAGCCTCGGCGCCTCTGCCGGCTTATCGAGCGGTAGAATATCCAGACAAGCTCTATGTTCCGCTGCCGGGCACCTTCACCTTTGAGCCAATCGGATTCGCGGTCCAGAAAGGAGATTTCGATTTGCTGAATTACTACAATAACTGGATAACCATCGTTGAAGCAGAGGGATGGCTTGCGGAAAGAAAACACTACTGGTTCGCAACTCAGGATTGGAAAAGTCAGATTGAATAGGGTCTTATTTGATGCCGATCGGGTAAGCATGTAGTATGCAAATCCCCGGTGATCGCACGAGAAAAAAGATAACCATTATAGACGGCTTGCTCATCGCGGCGGCAGCTGCGCTGTTGGTATATCTGGCTTATAGAATACGCACCAAGCTGAATTACACATGGGAGTGGTCGGCGATCAGCCACTACTTCTTCAGGAGGACCGAGACCGGACAGATTGTACCGAATCTTCTTGTACTCGGTCTTCTTACCACTCTGCGGTTGAGTATCTGGGCTATTGTGCTTGCCTTTTGTATAGGCGTCGCCGCCGCGTTTTTCAGACTCAGTAAAAGCCCGTTCTTCCGTTTTTTCGGACGTGTA
>JABGPX010000930.1 GCA_018644745.1 Spirochaetales bacterium | reverse complement strand
GCATGAAAACCGCCAACATGTTGTCCCACATGTCAAAAAAGGCTTTCTTGATTTGAAACAGTATCATCATTCCTCCGTACAAAAATCCGGAATTTCCAATAGTACAGCGAAGAAGAGAAATCCCGGTAGTTGCTGCATTGTTGACACATAGTTATCGAAAAAATAGAATTAATCAACCTAAACCCGCTGCGGCATCTTCCAGAACTGCCCGGTTTTCCACAGGAGCTTTGATTTGCCTTCCCCAATATCCAAACCCTTTTCTCTGCTTGTGAAACCGGCGTCTGCCGACTGCAATCTCAGGTGTTCGTATTGCTTCTATCTTGATCATAGCTCTCTGTACCCGGAAACCCGCAAACACCGGATGCCGGATGAGGTGCTTGAGAAGCTGATAAGCTCTTATATGAGAACCGATCAGCAAAACTACTCGTTCGGCTGGCAGGGCGGTGAGCCGACCCTGATGGGGGTGGATTTCTTCAAGAAAGTAACGGAATTACAGCAGAAGTACGGCCGCCAGGGAGCGCTTGTATCAAACGGTCTTCAGACAAACGCCACCATGATCGACGATGATTTCGCGGCTCACCTGGCAAAGTACAATTTCCTTTTGGGTGTGAGTATAGATGGACCAGGCAAAATCCACGATATCTATCGGCGTAATGGATCCGACAAAGGCTCTCACGAAGCGGTGATAAATGGAGTTGAGGCATTGAAACGCCATAATGTAGAGTACAACGCCCTTGTGCTTGTCAGCACAGCCAACGTGGAGAGGCCTGACGAAGTGTACGACTATCTTCTGGACCTTGGTATCAATTTCCAGCAATACATTCCCTGCGTGGAGTTTGATGCTGAGGGTAAACCGCTTCCCTATACCATCAGTGCTCAGCAATGGGGGAACTTTCTATCGAGGATTTTTAACCGCTGGTATGCAAAGGATACGAGAACTGTTTCCATTCGCGATTTTGATTCCATCCTTCAGCTTATGGTAAATGGTACATACACAATGTGCGTACAGGGCGGATATTGCGCGAGTTACTTTGTTGTGGAGTATAATGGCGACATCTACCCGTGTGACTTTTTTGTAGAGCGTTCAAAAAAATTGGGTAACATCACGAGTGATACCTGGGGGGATCTTCAGGGATCGGTAAAATATGAAAAATTTGCTTCTCAGAAAGCCGAGTGGAATCATAAATGCCGCGGTTGCAGTTATCTGCGCTACTGCTCGGGCGATTGTCTGAAACAGCGTTATTATGGCAATCGAAACTCAGGGAATTTGAGTTGGCTCTGTGAAGGATGGGAGCAATTCTATAGCGGGAGTTTATCCGGCTTTGAAAAGCTTGCGGTTACATTTCTCAATGAGCAGCAAGCATCAAATCCGCAACAGCAACGGAGATTCTTTGATCGTCTCCCAAAGGTAAAAATCGGCTGGAACGATCCTTGTTATTGCGGCAGCAAAAAAAAATACCGGCTATGCCATGGCACAGCCGGTCAAAAATAGCAAAGTTCTAAAAAAATCTCTAAACGATCAAGAGAGAACTAGCCCGCGCAGACCGCGATTGCTTCATCGGCCGCGGAAGCAGCGTCAGGTGCGTAACGGTCAGCGCCAATGCTATCGCAGAAACTCTGGGTAACCGGCGCTCCGCCAACCAAGATTTTCAGAGTGTCGCGAATACCAGCCTCTTCAAGGGCTTTTACAACATTTTCCATTTCAGTCATGGTTGTGGTCAGTAATGCTGAGCAGGCGATAGCTCCGGCATTGTTCTCCTTAGCGGCTTCAACGAATTTTTCAGGAGCTACATCAATCCCCAGATCGATGACATTCATTCCCTTGCCTTCCATCATGATCTTCACCAGGTTCTTTCCAATATCGTGAAGGTCACCCTTTACAGTTCCGAGAACAACGGTGCCCTTGTTGACAACATCAGAATCGGCCATATGAGGTTTGAGAATTTCGATTCCCGCATTCATCGCTCTAGCTGCGATTAGCACTTCAGGGACGTACACTTCGTTCTTCTTAAACTTATCACCGATAATTGCCATACCGGGCATAAGTCCCTCTTCAAGAATACTTTTCGCTTCGAGTCCCTCGTCAATACCCTTCTGGGCAAGTTCTTTTACTTCGTTTGCTTTACCTTTCTGTAATAGTTCAGAAATCTCGGTAAGAATGCTCATATATTCCCTCCAATGTGAGCTGCCTGCAAATTTACTTAACAACTAGATCCTATACAATTCTTTCACAATGCTCAATCAAAAAAAAGCCGAATTAATTAAAAAAATAGCGGCGAAGGGACTTGAACCCCTGACCGAACGGATATGAGCCGTTTGCTCTGCCAACTGAGCTACGCCGCCAAAAGATGCTAAAAAAAGCAAGTGCACTATATCCAAAGGCCATGGACCGTGTCAACTAAAAAAAGTGCCATCGGGAGCATATCTCACCATGAGCGCACCTCTATTTTCTGCTGCTTTATTCTATCAGCAGAACGAAATATGAGTTCTCCGATATGTTCTAAACAAGCTTAGCGGATCGGGCATCCGAAAAAATACGCCGATTCCAGAAATTCCCATTTAAAAACAGGCGTTTATCACCGGTATCGTCCATCTTGGCCGCCCGCTCTTGTACAAACTTCAGTGCCTTGCTCAGGGCGGTCAAGCGATCTAGGTCTCCGGCCCCCGAATTCCGGCGGAGCGCAACAGAGTAGTAGTATAGATATACACCATTATTGGGATCGATATTGGATAACCGCTCCTCCCTGTTTACGCGGGCTAAATCATCAAGCGCGGATTCCGAGATACCTTCAACACAAGATAGATATGAATAGAATGATCGAATGAGCCTGCTTAGAACTGGCGACTGAGTATCACCAGGTATCGCTCGGTCCTCTAACATCGAATACCCTGAGTCCCACCTAACCATTTCTGCGGGATAAAGAGATTTATTCATTTGATAATTTGCGCCGACAACCGGCTCGAGGCAAAACACCGCTTTATCATAGCTTTCCTGTAAAAAGAAACATTCCGCGGCAAAATAGATGTCTTCCAAGTTTCCGCTTGTTGTATCAAGCCCGACGAGAGCTTCAGAGAAATTTCCCGAATAGGCCAGCGCGCGGCGAAGCCACCTGCCGAAAACTATCGAGGAAGAGGAACTATAAAGTTTTCCAAATGTAAGACCTTGAAGACACATCTGGATGCAGATCTCATATTGCCCCAAATCAAAATGAAAACGCATCATGTAAAACAGAAGTACAATCTGATAGCTCCGCATACCCTGCTGACTGGAGATTTCAAGCCACTTCTCAGCGATTCGCTTCGCACGAGTGATATTCCCCACTAGATATTGGGTTGCGGCGCTGCACATCCCATTAAAAACAGCCGACGGTGTTTCGCTCGATGCCGTGCTTTCTTCCGCGATATTAAAATAGGCTTCCGATTCATCCAGCCGCGACTGCCCGAGCATAGCCAACCCCACATAAGTGCAGGCGTATACTTCGTTTTCCGAATTCTGCTCTTGAAAAAGCATTAATGCTTCCTTTGCTTCCTGCAGTGCGTCTGGAAAACTGCCTGTACCATATAAGTACCGCGCGCTCTCGAGACGCTTCACCCCTTCTATCGCGCTTTTTCGGCTCGTAGTTTTTTTAAGTTCAGAATATAATTTCGAAGCGTCAGCCAGGTTTGACTGAAACACCAGCGTTCGCAAGCGCATCGCGCAAAGCGGAATCAACACGTCGCTATCCTCTGCGTCTGATTCAATTTCCTCAAGGAGCGCTCCGGCATCTTTAACACGTCCATTTGTAAGAAGCCATGATATATAAACAGAGACGAGATGAACAAACAGAGGGTGTTCGGCAGCCAGAAAAAAATGGATCGTCTGCCGGTCTAACAACAACTTTCCTTCGCTCAATCTGTCAGCTGCAAAATTAGCAAGCTTCCCGGTAATATCATCAGCCCGGGACCTTAGCAGCGAATAGGTGCATTTTACGATATGATCGTTCTGCCCCTCATCTGGAGCAGGATAAAGCATATATTCCGAAAACAACTCAGCATAGCCTTTCAGGGACGCAAGATCGAACCCCTCCGTTACTAAAAAAGAAAATAGTAATGACCTTCCCACAGCTTGATCCGCGACAGCGAGGAGATAAAGAACTATCTGCTGATCGCCGTCCAGGCTCTTCACAAGGGATTCTGTGGGATGAATGC
>JABGPX010000718.1 GCA_018644745.1 Spirochaetales bacterium | reverse complement strand
ATCGCTTTTAGTTCGTCTTGGGTAAAAGGAGCTTTTGTCCCGGACGCCACCGTGTCGTCTACGTCCGATGGCTTGGTCATTCCGCAGAGGATGGTATTTACATTCGGATTTGAGAGTACATATCGCACCGCAAGGTCCGCAACTGAGTCTGCTCCGACCTCATTGGCTATTTTCATGATGACATCACTGTCTTCGGTAAGCCGGCCGCCGGCTACCGGGTTCATGACGATGGTGCCGATTCCTTTTTCATGCGCTTTCGTAATCACCGGCTCGTAGGTCCGGTTAAGGAGGTTGTAAGTGAGAAGGATTATTTCGGCCCAATCCGCCATATCGAGGTATTCGAGAAGATTGTCGACCGTATCATGGGCAGTAAAACCGGTATGGTCGACGAGCCCTTCGTCCATTGCCCTTCGAATACCTTCAACCATACCGCCCTTTTTTGTTGCCAGTTCCCAGGCCTCGCGGCTATTAATATTCCAGACCTGGTAGAAATCGAGCTTTTCCACGTCCAGACGGAGCATCGTTTCGTCGATTCGTCGGCGAACTGAATCGGCAGAACCGTCGTCATCCTCGCGGACCTTTTTGATCCAGGGCGAACACTTGCTAGAAAGCATTACTTTTTTCCGGTAACCGTCGCGAAGCGCTCTCCCGAGTTTAAACTCCGATTCACCATAACCCCGGCTCGTGTCGATATAACGCATGCCCGAATCTATGGCATGACGGATCAAAACGACCGCGTCAGAGCAGTCTTCAGGTAAGCGCATCGCACCGATGCTTACAGGCGCGACTTCAAAGCCGCTCCGAGTTCCAAAATTAACAAGTTTATCCATGTCTATTTGTGACATATTCAGGCAGAATCTGCAACTGCAGCTCTTCAAATCAAGAAAAAATGAGACTATAGTAACTGATTAATAGCGGCCTGAATCTTGTGGATTCCGTTCGACTAAAAGGAGCTTTGATGACTGACAATATCACCTACAATCCGGGGAATGTGCCAGTATATGGAAGCTACGACCTGGTTGTCTGCGGAGGCGGACCGGCGGGAATTACAGCCGCTCTTGCGGCAAAACGAAGCGGCTTGCATGTTCTGCTTATCGAAGGGCAAGGGCAGCTTGGAGGTATGGGTACATCGGGGCTGGTTTCCCACTGGCTTGGCGGACGAACTGATGACTGCAAGCATTGGGTTGTCGGCGGAATCTTCAAAGAACTATCGGAAGAGGGCGCGGAGCAGGGATTTGCTTTGCTGCCGCATCCGGAGCCTGGAGCTGGATACTCTCCTTTTGGCTGGAACAAAGATACCGGGGGACAGCTAACCGCCGGTGTTCCATTCGATCCATTTGAAATGGCGAGTTATCTTGATCAAAAACTGATCGGTGAAGGGGTGGAAATCCTCTTTATGACTCAGATAGTAGATGTTGTGATTGATGAGAGTTTAATCACCCATGTTTTAATATTTAACAAGAGCGGTCTGCAGGCCGTAAGCGCCCCCATGTTTGTCGACTCCACCGGGGACGCGGATATCGCCGTAAAGAGCGGCTGTGAAACTGAGATCGGTCGCTCTGAGGACCGCCTGATGACACCGGTAACTCTTCAGGTGCATATGGACGGCATCGATCAGGACGCTCTCGCGAAATATATAAACGATTATGATTCATTTCGCTTTCTGCCCGAGATAGAGAAGATGAGAAAGGAAGGGACATGGCCGTTTATATACGATCGACTTATCACGGTGCAACTAGCTGAGAAAGGCACCATGATGGTGAATACACCTCGAATCATCGGTATTGATGGGACCGACGGCACTTCCATTACCAAGGGAATGATTCAAGGCAGGAAAGAGATCTTTGAACTTCGAGATGTAATGCGTAAGTATTTTCCCGGCTGCGCGAATGCTAGAGTCCGCGCGGTAGCGCCGCTGCTTGGTGTTCGAGAGACCCGTCGGATTCGCGGGGATTATCAGCTTACAGTAGAAGACCTGGGGGAAGGAAAGGACTTTCCCGACACAATCGGGTTCTCCGCGTATGGATGGGATCTGCCGGATCCGAAACTTCCTAGTCACAACCCATCAGGAGGAGACCGCAAGCGTAAAATAACGCCGGTTCCTTACCGCACATTGCTTCCCCGGCCGATTACAAATCTGATCATGGCAGGCCGGTCGCTATCCGTAGAGCGCCCGGTACTCGGGCCGTTACGGGAAATGGCGGTGTGTATGGGTATGGGAGAGGCCGCTGGTGTCGCTGCCGGGCTTGCAAAGATGAATGGCTTGAATTTTCACACCGTTGATATTCACGAACTGCGTTCTCAGCTACGTGGGAAAGGCGCCGTGGTCGACTACGAAGAAGCTTGGGAATAAAACAACCGCATGCTCTCGGTATCTAAAATCGCGGGGCTCTGTCAGCCCGGCCGCCTCGCCTCAAGACCCTCTACATGAAGGCGTAACCCGTCTTTGATGCTTGTTGACGGTTTAGCGATTCCAGCGGCTTCCATTTTACTCAGGTCATATATCCGGTGGCAGGTGAATGAAGAGGAGTCGGGGTTTTCCGTGAGGAAAGCCTGAACAGACATTTCTTTTACGGTGAGTTTTACGCTTAGCAAGTCGGCGATTATCTGATAGTATTCCCGGGATTCGACGATATCCGGTCCGGCGGCGTTAAAGATTTCATTATGGCTTTTACTGTTACCGATAACCGAAAGTAAACTCTCCGCTAGGTCGCTGACCATTATCGGCTGCTGGAGAAAGTAACCTCCGCCGACCAATCTAATCGGCTCACCTGCTCGGAGTTTCTCGATGAGTTTTGGATCGCGGCCGTGGTGAGGAAGACATCCGAGTTCTGATGTCGGGCCATAGACGTGACAGGGACGGAAGACGGTCCATGACATAACCCCTGTATCAGCTTTCATGAGTTCCAGCTCACACGCTCTTTTTTCCCGGCCGTAGGAGAGGAGCTCGCTTTCTCCGGGCTCAAGTGTCACGCCGCTCTCCGGCCGCGGGAGCTTGCGCTTTTCAGGGTCGTACACGAAATCGGTCGAAACAAACACAAACTGTTTTGCACGACTGCTGAAGAGTTCGATATCCAGCTTCATTTCGGGCTCGTTGAAACAGATGCAATCCACGACCAGATCCCATACGGTATTTTGTTTGCGAATAGCGATCTTCAATGCCTTTGAGTCAGCGCGATCAACGATTATCGGTATGGCCCCCGGCATGGCCGGTCGGATCCCTCGAGTTAGCGTCCACACCTGATGGCCTCGAGATAACGCCAATTTTGCGACCGCGCCGCTGACATGACCGGTACCGCCAATTACCAATATTTTTTTTGCCGTCATGGGCCGGAGTATAGCCAATATATGTTTGCCCGGTCAAACTCGCGATGCTTAACCTCGTGATTAGTGTTCAGATGGCTGGTCTATCGGACCCTCATTGTAAAAAACATATAACCCGTCTTTGCCGGGAGCCAGCAGGTCGGGGCAGCCGTTTCCTGTCAAATCAGCCATGTCAAAATAGATGCCGAGACCTGTTCCGATTCGAGCAGGTCCGAAATCGATGATCTGTTTCGAGAAGGATTCACCGTTCCATTTGAAATAGTAGATTCCGACCGGGTCTTTTGCCCCGGGGTCGTTTCCGCAATGAGCCCTGTAGCGCTTGCCGGTCACAAGCTCGGGTTCTCCGTCGCCATCGATATCGATCCACATCATATCGTGATATTGAGAATTGTACGGATCGATCGGATGCCTAATCCATCTGCGCTTTTCTTTTTCGACCCGCTGTTCATACCATTCGAGTCCATAACGGTGTCCCCCCCCGACGATAAGATCGGGAAGGCCGTCTCCGTTTACATCGGTAACTATGATAGGAATGCCGGTTTGCCCGAGATCAAATTCCGGATGGAAAACCCACTCCTGCTCCCACGGTTTTTTAGGCGCTTCGTACCAGCCTGTTCCGACGATCAGATCCATCCTGCCGTTTCCCGTGATATCCCCGGCCCCGAGACCGTGACCTTGAAGTGCGGAACTGATTTCGTGACGGGTAAATCCGGCCATTCCCTTTCCGTTCGCGTCGGTATTCAGCTTCCAGACTGCGAGCGGGCCGTTCGGACAGTTGGGTACAATTTCCAGCACTCCGTCGCCGTCAAGATCCCAGCCTTTGGTTGTTTCCACATTGCCGGTTTCCGAAATTATATGAGTGTTC
>JABGPX010000715.1 GCA_018644745.1 Spirochaetales bacterium | reverse complement strand
CTTCTCGGCATGATTATTCTCATCAACCTGATTAACTCCCGGGTCGGAAGAAGCCTTCGTGCACTCCATGGCAGTGAAGAGGCTGCGAACGCCATGGGAGTTAATACCGCCAGATTGAAACTCAATGTGTTTGTCGTAGGTGCTCTTTTCGCGTCTGTCGCCGGAATTCTCCTCACCCACTACAATCGAGGAATTGGACCCTCGGAAGCAAGCACGCTGAAGTCGGTCCGGTACGTTGCCATCGTGGCGGTCGGCGGTATGGCGAATCTGTGGGGCACCCTGACAATCTCGGTCGTTCTGAATTTCCTATCCCTTAGAGGAATCTTCGGCAGCTACGACGACGCTGTATTCGGCACTGTGCTCATAGCTATCATGCTGTTCGCGCCGGATGGATTCCTGAAAATCAGCATATTAAACGATATTCGAAACTGGATAAGACAATTTGCACGCGCAAAAAGGCGGGCGCGTTTTCTTTTCAGAAAAACCGCGGCAAAGCCGGCTAATCCGCTAAAAAGCAACGGAGAGGGCACATAATATGGCCCTACTCAGAATTGAGAAATTGAGCCGATACTTCGGCGGTCTCCACGCGGTCGCAGGTGTCGATCTCACGGTGAACAAAGGCACCATCAAAGGCGTTATCGGGCCAAACGGTGCTGGAAAAACTACGGTATTCAATCTGATTGCCGGAAATCTTCCCGTCTCATCGGGAAAAATCTTCTTCGAAGATGATGAGATAACAGGTCTAAAACCATTTCGCATCGCAGAACGCGGTATCTTTAGAACATTTCAAACCATACGCCTTTGCGCCCGCATGTCGGTGCTGGAGAATGTGATGCTCGGACGTCATGTAAGAACACGATCGGGTTTCGTTTCGAGCGTATTCAGGCCGCCATGGACGTGGAAAGAAGAACGGACCATTCGCGAAAGATCGTTGGAAATTCTCGACCTTCTTGGCATCACGGATCTGGCGGATGAGGACGCGCTGAACCTGCCTTTCGGCAGACAGCGGGCAGTTGAATTCGCCCGCGCCCTAGCGGCAGAGCCCAAGCTGCTGCTTCTCGACGAGCCCGCTTCGGGGCTTAACATCCATGAAACAGAGGAACTCTCTCAATTGATCAGGGACATCAGAGAGATGGGAAATACAATCTTGCTTGTTGAGCATGACATGTCGTTAGTAATGGAAATTTGTGATGAGGTAGCGGTACTCAATTTCGGACAAAAACTCGCGGAAGGAACTCCAACGGAGATTCAGAAGAATCCCGAAGTAGTCGAAGTATATCTCGGTGCCGAAGCCAACGGAGACGGGGAATTGGAATGTTGAAGATCCGAAACCTGGAATCAGGCTACGGTAGACTTCGGGTGCTCAAGAGCATAAGCCTTCATGTAAATCCCGGAGAAATTGTTACTATTATCGGTGCCAACGGCGCCGGTAAATCTACTTTACTCAATACAGTCTCTGGAACAGTTAGGTCGCAAAGCGGAAGCATATTATTCAAAGATGCCGAGATATCA
Organism: Spirochaetales bacterium; assembly: GCA_018644745.1. The sequence continues at coordinate 2,677 of JABGPX010000715.1, read as the reverse complement.
AAGTCCGCGCCGGAGCATATCGTGCGTGTCGGCTGCTCACTTGTACCTGAAGGGCGTCAGCTCTTTCCCACGATGACAGTGAGCGACAATTTAATCCTTGGCGCTTATACTTTATATCAGCAGAGGAAGCGAAGTGAGGCCGAAAAAGAGCTGGAGAACATCTACAACCTTTTCCCCCGTCTTGCCGAAAGGGAAAAGCAGCTTGCGGGTACGCTCTCCGGCGGTGAGCAGCAGATGGTAGCAATCGGCAGGTCTCTTATGGCGCAGCCGGATTTCGTTATGCTAGATGAGCCGAGTATGGGCCTCGCGCCGCTGATCGTCCGTGATATTCTTGGTGCAGCGGTTACTCTTAAAGAACAGGGAAAAACTGTGCTGCTTGTTGAGCAGAATGCAAGAGCCGCGCTGCAGATAGCCGACAGAGGGTACGTGATGGAGACGGGGCATCTCATATTAGAAGGCTCCGCTGAAGAACTCCTGGAGAACAGAGATGTACAGCGCGCCTATCTCGGCAAAGATTATAAGCACATAAATGATTAGGGAGGCTGGAGGATCATGATGTTTTCCCGCGAATACGAGTCCATGGACAGACAGGATATGGAACAGCTCCAGCTGGAACGGCTCCAGAGTACCCTGAATCGTGTCTACAAAAATGAGGCCGCCTATAAGCAAATTCTGGATGAACAAAAGATAGATATTGAAAAACTGAAATCTTTGGACGAACTTGAGTATCTGCCCTTCACCACCAAAGATGATCTCAGGAAGAGCTATCCATACGATGCTTTCGCAGTACCTCTTCGGGATATCGTGCGAATCCACTCGACATCGGGAACAACCGGTAAACCCATCGTTGTGGGATACACAAAGGCAGATCTGTCAAACTGGGCCTCGATGATTGCGCGCGTATTTACCGCAGCCGGGATATCAAACCACGACTTCGTACAGGTGGCATTTTCTTACAATCTCAGCACCGCCGGGCTGGGTTTTCATTACGGCGCTGAGAAAATAGGCGCGTCGGTTATCCCGTCCTCCAATGAAGATATCCGAAGACAACTCCTCATCATGCGGGATTACAAATCCACCGCGTTAGTCAGCACCCCCGGTTATGCGCTTCATCTAGGATCGGTTCTTCAGGAGTCGGGGATTCACCCGGATGAACTGTTCCTGAATATCGGTCTCTTTGGATCCGAGCCCTGGAGCGTTAATCTGAGATCTCAAATAGAAGATTCTCTTCACATAACCGCATATGACAACTACGGCCTTACAGAAGTAATTGGACCGGGAGTCGCATTCGAGTGCGCCGAGAGAGACGGGCTTCACATCAACGAAGATCATTTCGTGGTTGAAGTTGTCGATCCGAAGACCCTGAAACCGGTTCCTCCGGGCGAGAAAGGTGAACTTGTATTTACCACTATTACAAAGCAAGGTTTTCCTTTGATCAGATATCGAACCGGAGATATTTCTGCGCTGATCTCCGGAGAGTGTAAATGCGGTCGAACCCTCCAAAGGATGGAAAGAGTCTCGGGACGAAACGATGATATGATAATCGTCGAAGGAATCAACGTATTTCCGTCGCAAATCGAGGAGGTACTGCTCGAGGTCGAGGGCATAGAACCTCACTATCAAATCGTCCTCGATCGCAATGAAGGCCTGGATACAATGGAAATTCAGGTTGAGGTATCAAAGGACCTGCCGCTGCTCGATGAAACCCGAGAGCTGCAGAAATTTATTCAAAGAATTGACACTCATCTATCGGTGAGTCTGGGCTTTTCTCCCAAGATAACCCTTGTCGAACCAAAATCGATCCAACGGTCGTCGGGTGGGAAAATGAAGCGGGTGATAGACCACAGGGAGGTTTAGCACTCACTTAGCAGCTAATACTCAAGTGGCGCTTCCTCGCCCTGAAGGAAGCGGCCGGCGGCTTCGGCCAATGCAAGCATCTCTCGCTCCCCTGGTCGGACGATCACAGGAGCGATCCAGGAAATATACTCGGAAATCCATTCACTTACCGGCGGCACAGCGAAACCTCCGGTGAGAAAAACTGCGTCAGGCGCTCCTCCGAGAGCCGCCGCCATCGCCCCGGATTCCTTTGCGATTTGATAGGCCATCCCTCGCAATACCAGTTCTGCATCACGATCGCCGCTTTCAATTCGGCGGAGGACCTCCTCGACATTATCGGTGCCGAGGTATGAAACCAACCCGCCGGATTTGGTAAGGTGTTCCTTCAGCTCATCGGCGACTGCAAACCTTCCTGAGAATGCCAGATCGACCAACTGCAGGACAGGCAGAGAGCCGGTCCGCTGAGGAGTAAATGGGCCGCCTTCGCTCGAGTTGTTTACATCGATGATTCTACCGCCGTTTAGAGCGGCCACGGAGATACCCCCGCCGAGATGGATACCGACGAATCTTGCTCTATCGAATGCTATCGATAGGTCATTCGCAATCTGCCGGGCGGTGGAACGCAGGTTCAGAGCATGAGAAAATGATTTTCGGTCGATGCCATGTAAACCGGAAATCCTGGCGGGTGCCGCGAACTCATCCACCCCAACCGGATCGGCGATAACTGCCGTGCAGCCGTACTTCTCCGCTGCGGATTTGCCGAGAACCGCACCAAGATTTGACGGATGAGTCCCGTATCTGCACGAGATAAGATCATCAATCATCCTGGAGTTTACATAAT
>JABGPX010000713.1 GCA_018644745.1 Spirochaetales bacterium | reverse complement strand
GGCGGGTCGCAGATCATGAAAGTCGGAGTGCTATGTTTACTCGATTGCAGTTCCTTATTGTTTTCCATGAGATAGTGAAACACATCCTCGGCGAGGAACGAGTATTCATCCTTCTCCGGATCAAGCCCGTTTAGCTTGAACATGGCCTTCGCGGCCAATAATGCAGGTTCGGATGAATCCACGTTAATCGTTTCTTTGGCTTTTCCTAGCGCGGCGGTCAGGCTTGCTCCACCGGTATAACTAAATAAGTTTATGACGCGGGAGCCTGCTGTCATTCGACCGGAGATAGCCCTGGCCTCCCGCTGGTCGAGATAGAAGCCGGTTTTCTGGCCGCGTATAGGATCAGCAAGAAACAGGACTTTGTTCTCGGTAAACTCAACAGGGCCATCCACTTTGCCGTAATGAGTGACCGGATCGAGAGTTTTAAGATGATCCTGCTTTCTGGCTTCTACATCGGAGCGCTCTACTATTGAGCTGGGATCTAAGGCAGCAAAAATACCTTCGAGGATATCTTCCCTTAGTTTCTCCATTCCGGCAGTGTGAATCTGGAACACAACGCAGGATCCATACATGTCTACTACGAGACCTGGAAGATAATCAGCGTCGGCGTGAACCACTCTCATCGCATCAGATTTTGGGAATATCAACGGCTTCTTACGCTCAAAAAGAGCTCTCATACGGTCAGCGAAGAAAGCCGAGTTAATCGCTGTATCCGGGGATGAATCAATCATCCTGATCCGAATTGAATTACCGGGATGAAAGGTGCCTATTCCGAGGGAGCCGCCCTTGGAATCCGCGACCTCCACGATACCGCCTCGCTCCGTCTCGTCTATCCCGGAAATGGCTCCTGAAAATATCCATGGGTGTCCGGCGTGAACGGCTCCGTCACGACCGGGTTTTAGCTTTGCTCGAGGATATAGGCTCATTTATCGTCTGGTTCATCAGAATCGCCGGTTTTCTTTTCCGTATTCGACGGCCCGCTTTCACGACTCAAATTGTCAAAAAAATCCTGAGCCTTTTTTATTCCGTCATCAAAATTTGTACCGGCTTGTGAGAAGAAGTCTTTTACCTTTTCTTGAATAACCTCAGGTTTGAGGTTATCGGTTACATCGTCAATCTTTTCCTCGAAAGTTTCGGCTCCGGAGCCGAATTCCGAGAAATTTCTCACACCTCGAACAAAATCCCGCATGAGATTCGGCCCTCCGGACGCTAATCGGAGCTGTTCCCGGTAAACCGATGCGAGACCCGGTATATCCTTGAATAACCACACCAGCACCGATCGCAGATAGAGTATCTTTTCTTTGTTGCGTTCTGAAGCCAGATCCTCAACAACATACTTCGCAACCTCTCCGGTGAGTTCGTACCGCGATTCATCGGGTAGATCCTCATTCTTTAGATAAAGACATGCTGCCAAGTAATTCTTTTCTTCCAAATAGCCTTCGACCTTTTCCATAATATCTGCTTTTTCCATTGCAGGCTCCTTTTACATCCACAGGATTGTCCTTACCACCTATAATACTGCTGGAAGCCCTGCGTGGCCATCCGCAAATGTATGGCTATCGGGGCCTTCACATCCATTGCATATTTCGTCACAATAGGGAAAAAGAAGGTAATGGAGCGACCGATATGCCTGATATTTGCGCCGTCGTACTCGCTGGAGGGAAACGAGGTGCCAAGGCTATTCATCATAAAAACAAGGCATTTCTAGAATTCTGCGGCGAGCCGCTTATTATTCACGTACTCAGAAGTATTCAGAAAGCAAAACAGGTGAAGTGTATTGTCGCGGTGGGGCCGAAGGACAAGCTGGCAGAGACGATCGCCGCGTCGACTCTCGATGGCAAAGCCGAGATAACTATTGTCGAACAGCGTCAAAATTTGCTCGAAAACGGCAAAGCCGGATTCATCCATTCCCTGGGAATGGAGTATTCGCCTGCTCTTTTCGATTCCCTGCGACTGTCCGAGTATTCAGATCAGGCGGCCATTTTTGTCTCATGCGATATTCCTCTTGTTACCCCGTGGGAAATTGACGAATTCATATCTAAGGCTGATATAGTAAATCATGAATATACGCTGGGTGTTACCAGTGAGGAAGTAATGCAATCCTACTATCCCAGCGACGACAAGCCAGGAATCAAAATGGCATACTTCCATCTCAAAGAAGGCCGCTGCAGACACAACAATCTGCACATCGCCAAGCCTCTGAAAATTCACCGACTCGCCTATGTCGAGAGAATGTACCTCACTAGATATCAGAAAAAAATGCACAACATATTTGCCTTTTTTCTGAGCCTGTTTTTGGCCGGGCCGTGGATGTTTAGCGCATTAAAGGTGTTCCTTGGTTTACAGATCGCCAGATCTCGGTATGTACGTCATGGCGGCGGGTGGTATTATGAAAAGATCCGGTCCACAAACAGCGTGGCTTCTGCATGTAAATGCGTCGGCGGTGTAATGAGCATGCGCATGGAGGTTGTATATACAAGCTACGGCGGCGCCGTGCTCGATGTGGATAATGCCGAGGATCTTGAGGTGGCTGAAACGATGAGGTCTGAGTGGATGAAGCATCAGGAAGGTATTGTGACTAATTTGGGGCACGGGAATGAATAGCCGGACTTGCAGACTTTACCTCGCCGGGATCAAGGGTTAACTGCCTGTTTATGCACGTCGGTATCTCATTATTTCTATGAGTGACGAAAATAATATTTGTGCCCGGGTCTGTTTCGGCCGCATCAACCGCGTCTAATACTTTGTCCCGGGTTTCCGAATCTAATCCCTGGCACGGTTCATCAAGGATGAGCAGTTCAGGCTCCTTTATGACGGCCCGGGCAATGAGAACGATCATTCTTTCTCCGGAGGAAAGCCGGTCGAATCGCCTTCCGGCAAGGTCTGACAAGTCGAAGGTATGGATGAGTTCCTCATACCTTTCAATTTGTGCGGGGCTTGTCCATCTATATAAGCCGATCGAATCGAAAAAGCCTGACAGAATGACATCTCGTACCGGAATTTGTTTGTCATATCGTATCAGCAGATGAGGGGTCACATAGCCTATATGTCTTTTTAGATCCCAGATACTTTCGCCGCTGCCTCGTCTCCTTCCGAAGAGCCTTACATCGTTAGAATAACCTTGAAGATTGTCACCGACGATCAAATTGAGGATGGTAGTTTTGCCCGAGCCGTTTGGCCCGGCGACGCACCAATTCTCTCCTTTCCTCATTGTCCAGTTGAGACCGTCAAACACCGGTGTCCCATTATACCTGACGGTGACATCTTTGAATTCTACCAGCGGTTTGCCGCCGGGAACCAGGGACACTGTTGTACGCTTTGGTGATGCGCTTCTCGACCTGTGATTTTTGGCGAACTGTGCGTTGATAGTGTCTCTAAATTGGTGATCTGAGAGACTTCCGCATCTTTCTATTTTTTGGTTATTAAGGACCAGCGCGCTTGATATCAAGGGAAGTATCTCATCTTTCCGGTGTGCCGCTATAATCAAAGTAATGCCAAGGTCCTGGAAATTACCCGCTGCATCGCTCAGCCAGGAGCGCGCCGATTCATCCAGTCCATCAAAAGGTTCATCGAGAAGCAGAATGTCCGGGAAGCGGTTGATCGCACGGGCGAGCAGAACCTTTCTCATCTCGCCATTGGATAAGGTGCGTATAACTCGTTTCCTGAGCTTCTCCAAGTTCAATTTTTCAAAGAAATCATAACTTATCGCCGCTGCAGATGCATCTGTGCCGAGGAAATCATCTACGGTGCTCGCCGGATAATTGCTACTTATCGGCGACCAAAGTAATTCCCGGCGGGTCTCATCCTGAAGGTAGCTTCGGTGAAGTTCGGGGCCAAAATACTCAACCTGCGGCGGCTTGCGGGGGTTCCGCTTAATTTTGCCGGACACAACCGGTGTATCTCCGCTGAGCGCGCGCAAGAGGGTAGTTTTGCCGGTTCCATTCGGGCCGATAACCGCCCAATGCTCGCCGGCCCTGACAGTCCATGAACTTCCGGGCAATAGGTGCCGGTCGCCAACCCGCAATGTTACATTATCGAGTTCTATGAGCGGTTCATTCGCTTCGGTCCCTTCATCCTCTGTCATGCTTGCGGTCAGTCACCTTCAGGCAGAACTCTTACCGCTCCCTTATCAGCGGAGGCCGCGAGCAATGCATATGCTTTGAGCGCTGTGGTTACCTCGCGTTTTCGTTCCT
>JABGPX010000795.1 GCA_018644745.1 Spirochaetales bacterium | reverse complement strand
GGGAACTAACTGTCGAGACACCCGAAGTAAAACCGGGGAAGTTCAAGTACAGGCTTCGACCAGAATTGCTCGCCGACACCGAATATATACTCACGAACCTGGATAGCACATCGGTTCAGGTGGTAGATACGCGATCGGCTGATGAGTATGCAGGAGTGGATGTTCGCGCAGATCGAGGCGGCCATATACCTGGCGCCGTCAACGTAGATTGGGTAAAAACAGTCGATTCAAACAGCACGTTTCTGCCCGTCGGCGAGCTCGCGGAGCTTTATGACTACAGCGGTCTCGATCCGAATAAAACACAAATTACTCATTGCCAGACCGGCGTACGCGGGGCCCATACCTATTTTGTCTTACGGTACATGGGATTCAAGGATGTAAAACTATACGACGAATCGTGGGTAGTATGGGGGAACACAGATGAAACTCCCGTTGAGTAATGAGGCTCTAGATTTGAAGGGCGAGGTGTGTCCCTTTACTTTTGTAAAAACTAAACTGAAGCTCGAAACAATGGAAATTGGTGAGATTCTTGATGTCACTGTCGATAACAGCGAATCTGCGGCCAATGTGCCTCGAAGCCTGGAGCTAGAAGGGCAGGAGGTGCTCGTGGTTGAGAAGGTGAAAGGAACTGTGGATTGGCACATCCTTGTCACAAAAAAAGTATAACCGCGGCGTTTTGTCACGGAAAATGTATGCTAGAAGACGGGTTGAAAATGCCTTGGGAAGGATATATTATTTAATCCCATAAGGATTTCACTAGTGGCAATAATTCCCGAAATTGAGAATTGGCAGAGCATCAAAAATTTCCTGGATACTCCGGTAGACAAGGAGGTTCTTACCCGGATTCTCGATGCAGGGAGAAAAGCACCATCTGCAAAAAACCGACAGCCTTGGCGATTTATCGTGGTGGACGATAAGGATGTTCGCAAGCGGATAGAATCGGCCGCGTTTGGTCAGGAGCATGTCGGCCAAGCTCCTATATCCATTGCCGCGTGCACCACCAATGTTGATTATCGAATGCCTAACGGCCAGTGGTCATATCCGATAGATCTTACAATGGCGGTCTCTTTCATGATGCTCCAGGCTTCAGCTGAAGGGCTTGGTGCCTGTGTTATCACCACTTACGACGAGCAGGAGGTAAAAGACATCCTTACGGTGCCTTACTCCATGCGGGTCGTTCTTCTCCTCCTTCTTGGAAGTCCCGCGGACAAACCGTTTCCCACTCAGCGAAAGCAGCTGGACCGCATTATCTCGTATAATCACTGGTAAATTCTGTCAACAGTATCCCAATTCCTGTAAACACTGCTTCGCGGCTTCGGTTTCGTTCCACTCCACTTCTCCCTCTGCATACACAATGCTGGTCTCGTGGCCTTTTCCGAGTAGGAGGACCGTATCCCCGGGATTAGCGATCTCTAATGCTCGATAAATACCTTTATTTCTTCCAGGGACCAGAAAGAGGTTTTTCCCTCGAGTTAAACCTGCACATCCCGCGGCAATTTCCTCGAGGATGTTTTCAGGATTCTCCCCTCGAGGGTCTTCATCAGTGAGAACTACAATATCGGAATGCTTTGCGGCAATCTCACCTTGAATCCGCCGTTTAGAAGTATCTCGTTCGCCTGCTGAACCAAATAGTGTTATCAGCTTTCCTTTGGACGCCTGCTTCATTTCGGGTATAAGTTGATTGAATGAATCGGGAGTGTGTGCAAAGTCAATAAACACCGAAAAAGGCTGCCCGGCTTCAAGGGCATTCATTCTGCCGTAAATTCCTTGAAGATCCGCAACCAGTTTTAGGATTTCCGGAACCCGCCTCTTGAGCGCTATGCTGACCGCGAGCACAGCTGCAAGAGCATTCTGTATATTAAATTTTCCTGAGCCCGGTAAAAATGCAGGAACACTCACCCCCTGCCATTCAACCTCGAAGTCCATTCCCTTGCCGTTTGATTTGATTCCGCTCGCTCTCAAGTCGGCTCTCGGGCCCAGTCCGTATGAAAAGATCTTTTTTCTTGATGCTTCCAGAAACGAAGAGACATAAGCATCATCACTATTAACAATGCCAAAACCCTCGGCGCCGCCAAGGCTATCCATGATCCGGAAAAGGTTTGCTTTGTCGAATGCGTACTGTTCCATGGTACCGTGAAACTCCAGATGCTCGTGAGTTACATTAGTCATTATTACGGCGTCGAAATATACATCCGCAACCCGATCATTCCTTGCTGATAGGCCATGGGAGGTGGCTTCGAGAACCATATAATCAACACCGTTGTCCACCGCTTCCCTAAGCACCTTCTGTACCGAAGGGGCCTCGGGGGTTGATTGATGAAGGAGATTCCCCTCCAAGCCGGTCCCAAAATCATGATACACCGATGAAAGGATTCCAGCCTTTTTCCCACAGAGACCCAGAAGTTGGTAGATATATGAGGCGGTCGTGCTCTTCCCATTTGTTCCAGTTATGCCGAATACAAATAAATTTTGCGACGGCATACCGTAGAATGCGGCGCTCACCGGTGACATACTTTTTTGCACATTTTGAACCCGAAGATAGGTGACACCGGCGGCGTATTCCGTGAGAGGTTTCGAATGTATTATCGCGGTAATACCCGCGTCCACAACATCCGGTATATGTAGGTGACGGTCGGCGTTTATCCCCTCAACTGCGAAGAAGAGCTCGCCGGCTCTCACTGTAAACGCATCATAAGAGAGGCCGTGAATCTCAGGATCTAGCTCGCCGTGCCTCTCTGTTATGTTGATATTAGATATGAGGGCTGATAATCTCATTTGCATAGTTCTAGATTACTTTCCTTTCGGGGTTTTAGGCAATATGGCGCTTGGCGCAATAGACCTTCAGCAAGATTATCTCACCCGGCAACTTATTGCATATATCGGCAACAAAAGGTCGCTGCTGCCTTTTCTGTATGAGGTTTTTGCCGAATTGAATGTTGGAAAAGAGCCTGGGATATTTATTGATCCGTTCGCCGGAAGCGGATCGGTCTCGAGGCTTGCGAAAGCAATGGGATTCCGGGTTGCCGCAAACGATTGGGAACCATATACGCAAATCATAAACCAATGTCATATATCGTTGAACGCCGGCGATACGGCAAATATGTTTGCCGAACAAAAGGGCCTAGATTCGGCCATTCACTCTCTGAACCAACCCGCTAGACCGGAATATGAATATATCGCCAGGCATTATGCTCCGCGGGACACGAAAACCGCGGATTACCGCGTTGAAAGGCTATTTTATACTCGAGAAAATGGTGTGTTTATAGATTCGGTGAGGGAGCAAATTGATTCCTGGTATCCGGATAACGACTCTCCCGAGAGATGGATTCTGCTGGCCTCGCTTCTGTATCAAGCGGCAACCCACGCGAACACAAATGGAGTTTTTAAGGCCTTCCACCACGGCTTTGGCGGTTTTGGCAAGGATGCGTTGTCTAGGATAATGGCGCCGATGCAGCTTCAGCGTCCTGTCCTCATCGACTCAGAAAAGAAAGCAGCCGTTAGTAGAGCCGATGCAGCCGTTTTTGCTGCCGGAAATCCCGCGGATGTCTGTTATCTCGATCCACCGTACAATCAGCACCAATATGGAAGCAATTATCATCTGCTCAATACTATCGTGCTCTGGGACAAACCGGAGGTGAAGGGACGCATTGGCTCAGATGGACGTCTCGAGGAGAAGGCTGGCATCCGGAAAGACTGGGATACTACACGATCTTTATTTTGTTATCGGGCGACTGCGCCCCTTGCGATGCGAGAGCTCCTTGCGGCGATTGATTCGAGGTATATCATTGTCAGTTATAATACTGAGGGTATCATTCCTTTCTGGGATTTATTTGATCTGCTTGCAGAGACTGGCGGCGTCTCGATTAGAACAAGCGACTATCTTCTTTACCGCGGCGGCAAGCAGTCCCTTACGCGTTCAACCTACAACCAGGAGTTTCTTTTCATTTTAAATCGATCTGGATCATCTTCGGCGAGAGAGCGAATTGATGCGGAGAGATTCCTGCTTGAAAAAAAGGTCTATGCTTTAACCAGACACCACTTTCATCCGGGGCGGGTATCTTCGAGATTCGAAGACGGAGAGAACGGATTGGTGTACTCCTCTCCCGGCGGCATTGAAATACAATTTGATAACCGTCTCAAATTCATTCTCACTATACCGGAAAGAGCCGCGGCGTCCCTAAAAGCATGCGAGAAAAATGATCTTTATGCATT
>JABGPX010000711.1 GCA_018644745.1 Spirochaetales bacterium | reverse complement strand
TCGAGATTCGCGCAGCAAGCACCTTGGTCGGATTTTGCGTTTCAGATTCGGGCATATTAGTCTACGGAAATCACTGCCCGGATTTAGCGTTTGTGAACTCTAAGGTTGTTAACAATGGTAAATCCCCCCGATCCGGTTTCAAGGATTTCAGCAATCTCTTCTTTTTCCCTATCAGTCTCTACTCGACCAAGTACATGGATCTCTGTTTTTTTCCAAAACAAAAAACCCGTTGTTTTTACGTCAACGGTTATATGTGAGGTGTCATGAATGTGTAGATTCGCATTGAAGCTTGACGTAATTAAATTTACCGCATTTTCCGCTTTCTTTGCTTTATTCGCCATAATCTCTCCTTTTACGCATCTGTTTAGCAAACAGGAGTGGGAACCGGGGGATAGGCCAATTATGGATCTACCATGTGTGGGGGACCAATCTTTCTACCGCCCGGCCCCGCGAAAGGAATCCCGCCGCACACGTCTGTATTATAACAGAGTACAAAACTGCCCGCGGTGTGCTGAGCGGCGTCTATTCGGGTTTTAGCGGCCTATCCTTTTTTCCTCCCGTCGTGCTCGAGCATAGAAATCGACTGCTGATATCGTTGTAGCATTGGTGCGGATGACGGTTGCCTGACCCTTCATCTTAACTTCGGTGCCATCGATTCTCCACAGGCGAAAGGTTCTCTCGTCGAACCGATAGTAGTTGCCTTCCTTCTCCAGATACTTCATATCAACCTCGTTCCGTAATATCGTTATGCTGAAAAAAAAGAAGGGCGGGGGGGTAACAAGTAGGAAGGGTATGCGGGGGAAAGATCTCTCTGCCGCCCCGCCCATGAAAGGATTCCCAACGCATACACTTGAATTATAGGCCATGTATGCAATGTTTAACAAACACTGGCAGCGGTTTCGGAGTGAGATTTTAGCGGTGCCACGAAACTTGGCGTGAAATCTGCTAAAGGATCGATGGATCAACCTTCGGATCAAACTATCTTTCAAAAGTCCGATACTGGCAAACTCCTGCGGCAAGACATGGACAAATTGTAACCAAACTGTCACCAGATATGGTGTCGGTGACGCCCAATAGATCGGCGCTTTAGCGTAGTTATAGCGGGTATTTTCCAGGATTTCACACAATCGGAGCTATTAGGTCGGATAGGGTGGATTTGATCTATTTATTTTGTCCGGTCTCCGGCAACTACGTCCGCAAGGCAAACTATCAATGCAAGCCGGGCTGCGCGTGGGCAGTCCGGTCTCCGGCAATATAAAATACTACAGCAAAAGGAATTAGCGTTTTTTCTTCAGCTCTTATACAAGGATAATTGGCTATAAGCCCCCAAATGTAGCATAAGTGTAGCCACATAAATTCAAGTGCAGCCATGACCTGATACATACCGCTGGATTCCTCAGGTCAATGCCGTTCAGGCGCCTTTCCCGGACTGTCTTATAAAAACATAGGTTCGTAGCATTTACTGCAACAATTATCTGACAGATAAATATGGTTAGAAGCTCAACGAATTGCGAGAGTGTTAGCCGTTTTTCTGAACATGGGATAAAATCGATAGCGAAAGAAACTCAATTCCTCCGGGGTAAATGTTTGGACTGGCGGAGCTATTCCTGCGCTGAACCTAAAGAATTCGATTCCATCCGCTCAATACACCAGCACGGTCACAAGCATGGCGCTGGCTATTCGCGTTCGTGATCAGATGTGCTGTCTGTTGATATGCAATGACCATGTGCTCAAACGCAGTTTTCAGCTTCTCATATGGCCTTACCGTCTACTTCTATGATCTGATAGACCTAATCTGAATCGCCCTCTCCGTCGTGTTCGCCACCTTCTCCCACTTCGGGATGAGCGGTCCACCCTTCAAAGCTCTAGATTGTGGCAGTTAGTGATACCGCCATTTTCTCACTGGGCTTCAAGTCCGTTGGTGTCGTCGGGCCGAGTTCTATACCGTTTGACAAGTGGACTTCAACACGAACTTATATTAAGGTCTTATTCGTGGTGTTTTCTACGGTTCCGATAAACGTATTGATATCGGCATCGTAGGATAATATTAGCCGTGCACCGTTGCGAACTGTGTCGTAGGTTTCATCATGGGAGAGCTTCGTGCGTGATTCTTCACCAGAACAAGCGAAAATAATAACAGTCAACAGAGCGGGAAATAAGACAAGCAACAGCAACTTAGATTTCATGTTTCCTCCTCCGCCAGTATATGCGGAGAACAACACAATCCACCAGCCCGATTATAACTTCGCATAGCTGGCGGTACTGTCTACTTCTCGGATTTGCATACACAGTGCCGCGTGCACTATGCTTCCTGTAGAACTTAGAAATCGCAAGAAGGAAAAGAAAGATGAAGGCGGCAATCATATATTGGAGCAAGTCTGGCAACACGGAAAAAGTTGCCAAAGCTATTGAAGCGTGCATGCAGCCATCAGATATAGATGTTGAGCTCGTTTCAGTCGACAGTGCAGAAAATCTCGATTTTTTCGACTTTGATCTCGTTTGCCTTGGGTTTCCCATCTATAGTTTTCGCCCTGCCGAAGTGATGGACCGATACCTGCTCGATAGCTTTCGCCGCTATTATAAACAAGGACGAGTCGTATTCGGTGCACCAAAGGTACCGGGCAAGAACGCTGTCATTTTCGCCACTTTTGCGGGAGCTCATACCGGGATGACTGAGCCGGCACCAGCAACCAAGTATGTGGCACTAATATTTGAACACCTTGGATTTACGGTTCTTGATGAGATTCACATAGTTGGGGAGTTCCACGGCAAACTGGACTATAGTACGAAAGGAAAGCTAGGCGACATTCGCGGACGGCCAAACGAGACGGATTTAGCCGAAGTTGGCGAAGCCGTTCAGAGAGCTATTCAGACTCTGACCTAAGCCCACCAGCCTTGAGATAGCACAATCCACCCGCCCTTATCCAGCCTCTGGGGCGGGGTGAAATCAGCTTCTCGTTGGTCTTTCTGGCGACTTCCAGGATTTGCGGGCGTTGTGACCGATGCATTAGGCTTTATGTAAATCTAAGAACGAAGGAGAGTAAATGTCCGTGGTATTCTGGAACCGTACTTGTCAAAGGAGACGGCCGGGTGACATGGCGAAGTGAATACAGCGGACGGCGAGAGTACGTGTTTCTCATCCTCGCTACTGCAGCGTGCGCGCTGCTCATTGGATGTCACCAACCCTATGTGCCGACGGGAGTGACGGTCGGCGATACGACAACGATCTGGCTAGAGCAAGACCTTCTCGGGCTTTCTAAGGACTACGAAATCACTGAGGGGCCACTTGCCGGTGTTGTGCTTCGATTTCATGGCGAATACTTATCGGGTGACGCTACGATAGTGGTTTCACCAGGTCCGATTAGAGATGCACCATTTGCAGGAACTCTGGCTGGCCCTCCGCTATCCTTCGCAGTAACAGAAGGTGAGTTGGTGATGCCTTTTGATGTTATAATCCCATTGGTTGAGGGAATCGATCCACATAGAGTGGTGGTTGTAAACGAGTCGGAGGGATTGGGCCTCGAAGTCCTATCGGCCCCCGGTGGCCATTACAGAAAGCACCACCTTGCCGACGACCTGCCCATCCAGACGACATTCCCCCTAGACGAGAGTGTCACCTTGCCGACATTTGATGTCACGTGTACATATCCGATTGTATACGACCGAAGTCAGCGCGATCGAACAACCTTTGTCATCGCCTCTCTAACACAGTGGTATTTCGACAATTATGGAACCGGTCTGTCTACCTCGCCACTTGTCACGCAATACGCCGAAGAACTGATCGAGTACGTAATGATAGACTACTTCAAGCCGCACGATTTCTTTACAACTGGGTTTTCCTTCCCGGGCAAGACTCGTCTGATTAGCACAGTCGTAGCGGGGCTGAGAACCGGAAGCCCGCAAATACTGAGAGTCATGCGAGTCGCCATGGAAAAGCACTACGTTCTGGTCATAGGCTGGGACGGAGTAGCCTTCACGGTGTACGATCCGTCTGACAATAACCGAGTCGACCAGCGTATCACTATCAATGACGACGAGTATGCGCTTGAGGAACCTTATTTCACTATACGCGGTCCCATTACCGGGAAGCTGGCTCATCCGTCCTGTGCCGCTGAGTTTCAACGTTTGTCTATTTCAGCAAGCAGCCCGTACGACATCGAACTCGGTTGCGAGATGGTGGATGGCTTTTATGACCCGACAGAGGGGAACTTCCGTCTT
>JABGPX010000399.1 GCA_018644745.1 Spirochaetales bacterium | reverse complement strand
GACCTCTTCCACAACGGAATTCCGACGCAGAAGACTGATTTTAGGCGTTCACTCACCCGGAGCCGTCCTTCGTCTGAGTCGTACAAACTGATCAATGTGTTCGACCCCTTCTCATCAACCGGCTTGGTCTTTTCCGCGCTGTCCGTGTGATCTGTTTCCTCCCTTTCGGGTTCGGTAGAGAGATCGGGATACGAGTATACCGTAAAGGGTATCATTTCCGAGACTGCGCGTTCCTTCAAAGCCTTAACAAACAGCATCGCCTGGCTGCGGGATGTTTCGGGAAGTAGTACACCGATATTTTTTTTAAACCAGCCCACATGATCGATAGAGCGCACCTTCTCCCGAATGGTATCGATAAACCGCCGGATATCCTTTTTCTCAGACATCTCGTGGTTTATCTCAAATACCACGAGAGAGAACTCGGAGTTCGCGCGATCAGCACGCACCCTCTCGTAGTTTAAAAGCAGATCAAAATCTTCTTCGGAGTAGATCCCGAAGCTCTGCCTGGTGTGATTATATACTGCGAAAGGCTTCAAAGGTTTCCATTTCAGCTTTTCGACTTTCCTACCTGTCATTGTATCCTCCCTTAACATCCACGAGGGCGCACCTCTTTCATGCACCATTTCAGAAAATCCAGATCCCCGCGGTTCAAATGCTTCTCTAGCCGCCATTATTAACCCGGCTCAATCACATATATTTTCACCGCTCTAAAAAATCACAGAACCTGGCTAATTACCTATCCTGATGCCGCCGAAACAAGCTATCAGAACTACGTTCTTCCGCGCTGTAATACCCATTAAGCAATCCCGACCAACTCACGCGGAGGAGAGGTCAGCCTTCGTTTTCCCACAAATTTTATTGCGGCGCCGTCGGGTTCGGTGCGCCGCACCTTTCCGTTCGCTTTTATAAGTACGCGATCGTCAATCCCAAACAGCTCCGACAGTTTCTTTATAGAAATGAGAATTGATACAGCGAAAGTTTCATTTTGAGGGATATCGGCGTTCGAAAGCCGAATAAAAACGCCATCTGAAGAAATATTTTGCACATACGCTTCAACAGTACGGCGCACTCCGCCTTCGAGGCATAAATCAATCCATGCTGTGGCTGTGAGATTAAAACGCTCTAACTTCCTTTGTTCAATCATTTTTACCTATATAGAGCATACGCCAGACCGAAACCCGCGTAAATAATGATTGAGTATGAAAATCGTTAGTTCTATATGTGTGGCAATATGACTTGAATACTACTTAGGTACCACAAGATCTAGTGCATAAGACCTAAAGAGCATATCGAAGCAGCAGTATCCAGAAAAGCTAGAGGTTTTTTGACGCCCAAAGAGCGGCTTGGAGCCGATTCGGCACCTTGATCTTCTTAAATATGTTATAAAGGTGAGTTTTAACCGTATTTGTGCTAATGTACATCTTAGTGGCGATTTCATCGTTTGTCGCGCCCATGCTTACCAAGGACAAAATTTCTATTTCCCGCTGGGTTAATGTCGTTCTTTTCTGTATATAACTACGCTTTTCTTCCATTGTTTCATACACATATTTAAGCAGTACCCTGCGAGGCACCCATATTTCGCCGTCAAAGATTGCTTTTATGCCTTTGAGAAAAATTTCAAAAGAATCTTCCTTATAAAAAAAACCCTGTATACGACGGGTAAGGGCCTTGGTTTCTACACCAGCGTTTTCTACAAGATTGAAAAGAGCAATTTTCCAGTTCGGACCCACTTCTCGGGTAGCCAGATCTTTCAAAATACTCTCAAAACTCTGCTCAGCGCTATCTATGAGGATAAGTGAAGGCATCTCTCCGCTTTCCGAGATTGATTCATCCACATAAAACCGCCGCAGATCCTGGTCGTAGATCCGGCACGACCCACCCACCTCCCTTTCGATTACGTAAAGGAGGAACTCATTTTGGAGATTCAGCGGGCCCACTATGAATACATTGTGCCCTTCTAGTACTTTTCTCTTAGGCTCACTCATACCGATCCAGTTTTTTAACCGTGTTTAGATGATCTAATACTCCTGATACTACCATGGGGATTTCCGGAGAGTATACATTAAACGCAATTACCTGCATTTTCTTTACATACTTCAGCTTGATTGCTATGATACAAACCTGTGGAAACCCAACCCGTCGCACCAAAACAGCTTTCGGAAGAGCGGACCTTGCTCGAAGGCCTCCTCCATTACCTGTCAATTCTCATTCGATACAAGTGGTTGATCGCGATAATTACTTTTACCGCGGCAACTGCTGTGGTAATTTTCTCCGTTGCGACCTTAAGCCTCCCTCTTGATAGAAACCCGCTGCCAAACAAATACACCGCCTACGCGGTGCTTCTGGTTCAATCCGAGGAATCGGGGATGTCCGCGCTTTCTTCGGTGCTTTCATCCCTTGGGGCGGGTGGCGGCGGAGGCAGCGTAAGTTACGGTGATGTCGGGCTTCAGGTGCTTTCGAGCCGCCCTACACTGGACACCTTGGTCGAAGAGTTCTCCATTACAGACAAATATGAAATAACACAGAATATTCGTACCGGATCCCGCGAAGCAATTCTAAGCAGATCCGACTTTGTGTTTGATACCAACACCGGTTCACTCACCATCAGCTACACCGACGTAGACCCTTTTTTCAGCAGAGACATCGTAAATCGCATGGTGGCATTGCTCGAGGGCTGGTTCACAGAGTGGGGTGGGACCGCCAATCAGCGGCAAATCACTCTTCTCGAGGAAAAAATCGCCGAGGTATCGGCGGAAATAACAAGATTAGAAGGGGAGCTGGAATCTCTGCAGCTTCTCTACGGAATTATTTCAGTAACCGAAATAGCCTCCGCCCAGGCAGCTATTCTCACGGATCTCAGAAGCCAGCTCATGCAGGTCGATCTTGAGATCAAAAACTACGCAAGGTATTCTACTATCGAAGACGAGGCGTTAGTTCGGCTAAAGCTGCAGAAGGAGGGCATAGAGGGCCTGATATCGGAAACCGAGCGGGGTTATACCGGAGGCAAAAAGACCATGCCTTCCCGCGAAGAACTCCCCAAGCTCTCGGTACAGTTCGCCCGTCTTCAGGTGGATCTGGAAATACAGATGCGAATATATCAGTCGATAAACGAGCAGTATGAGTTGCTTAAGTTATCTTCTGAGACAGGCACAATATTCGATATCCTTGAATACGCTGAAGCTCCAGACGAAAAATCAGAGCCAAGCCGCGGACAGCTTTCCATGGTCGTGACTGCCCTGGCTTTTTTCGGCAGCATTGTAATCGCGTTTTTACTGAATATGATTAATAATATCCGGAAAGATCCATCGAAGCGTAAGCTTCTTGCTGGGGAAGGAAAATCGTAAGAAACGCGCATCGAGATTCCCGTTTTCTATTGAATGATTTTGCATTGCCTCATTGTAAATAGCGTGTATATCCCGCCCTGGGAAGAGTCTGGTTTGTGATCTTCCCATTTCAATCAGCCTAGTTTTCCGGCAATTCTAGGACGAATGACTTCGATACCAATCTCGGAAAGAGCACTTTTTAACTCGTCATACATCCTTTCTCCAGAGTAAGTTCCGATTATTGCCCCGCCTGAACCCGTAAATTTGGCTGATGCTCCTGTCTCTCTGGCTGTCTGAACCATTGATAGATTTCCGTCACTTACCGCTTGAACGGTATTTCTGATGTCGAAATTCTCATTGATATGGATGTGAATATCATCCATTTTCCCAGCCAGAAGAGCCTTCTTTACCAGTTCGGTTAGCTGAATCCACTTCGAAATCGCCGCGTCGAAACTTACATCTTTCTCCAAGTACTTGCTTCGATAGGCACCGTGTACTTTTTCAGATCCCTCGGCAAGATCCGCCTTGAAAGCAATGTACAGATCCGGCAGCGAAGCAGGATCGAGATATTCGTAATATCCATACGCTTGTTTCTCCATTAAATCCTTTGCAAAATCCATATAGACAAGCCCCTGGTACACTTGAGCTACCCTGTCCTGCAAGCCGGCGGAAATCCCAAGTTCATCGACTTCTACGCTCAACACAATATTGGCAAGTACCGGCATAGGAATATCTACCGAATAAAAATCCATAAGTGCGTGGATGCAGGCGGTAATAATCGCACTCGACCCGGCGAGACCAAGACCATGAGGAATAGTGGATGTATACCTAACCGTGAAATTTCGATCGTCGATAAAGATGTTTTCTCCCGCGCAATATTGACGAAATTTCTTTAGTGCTGCTTTTAGAAGCC
>JABGPX010000378.1 GCA_018644745.1 Spirochaetales bacterium | reverse complement strand
CCTTTTTCTCTAATATTTCATTTTGGTTTGCCAGGAAATCTTTCGCTTCCTTTAGCTTGAGGTGAGTACGAACCCGGGCCTCAACCTCTCTAATTTCAAATGGCTTGGTTATATAATCAACTGCGCCGATTTCGAATCCTTTGGTTTTATTCTGCATTTCAGTCATCGCTGTGAGAAAGAGGACGGGTATCTCTGCTGTATCCGCGCTTTCTTTCAGCCGCTCACACACTTCAAATCCATCCATCCCCGGCATCATGATGTCCAGCAGGATCAAATCCGGCGGCGCCGAATGCGCGATATCGAGAGCGCTTTCACCATCCATCGCGACACTAACGTCATACTCAGTATCTAGAGCGTTTGCCAGGATATCTATATTTGTTTCGGTGTCGTCAACAACTAGAATATTGTACTTCGACTCGGTTTTCATCATCGCAGATCCTTTTTATTATCTATTAATCAAGAACTCGCTATACGGCTTTTTAAATTGGCGATATCAACAACAGATTGATTCATTATTCGTACAAACTTGTTAATACTTACTACGGTAGTTTCAATATCCTGGAGGAAATCGGCGTGCGCTTTCACCAGGTACCGGGCGTTCGCCACGGATTCGCTGTCTCCGTGCTTCACTTCCTCAATGAGCAGCAGAAGGTTTTGCTCTAGATCCCGATGTGCTTTCATCGCCGACTGAAGCATTCCGTCGAAGCGCTTATTCAAGTCTGTTACGGCAGCAGAGAACTTCCTGCGTTGCCCATCATCCGGTTTCGCCTTTTGTATCGCCTCTATAATCGGGATGATTGTAGAAAACTCTCTATCAGTGAGGTTAACCTCGAACTGCTGCACCAGATCAAAGGAGTCGCGACAAGTCTGTACCGCTTCTGAGAGTGCATGGCTTAGCTCATCGGAGGCGAATTCGACAATTTCAAAAAGTTTGGTCATCAGGTTTGACATGTCTGGAATAAAGTATAACTCACCGAACGCTTTTAATAATCTCGCTCCGTCAATATACTTTAACGATTCGACACCTGCTTCTTTAAGCACCTTGTTGGTTTCAGCGTCATAGCCGCGAAGGGGAGTTAGCTCATTATCCTTAAAGAGCCCTGAAACCTGATCCTTGAAGCGTTCTTCAGCCGCAGTTTTCATAAAAGCGGTTCTGTGATTCTTGTATGATTCGACAAGCGATGTATAAATTTCTTTTATGAAATTCGTTTTTTTATTGTTCGATTCGCATACCAGAAGCGGATCGAGTTTTATGACCTTGAGAACGTCGAGCAGGGTATCTTTCGCTAGAAAATCGTCTTTAATTCGCTGGATTTCAGCATAATCCCGCACCAGTTTCTCTTGGGTAGAAACCAAACCTCCATCCAATGTCTGGAGCATCCTAAAGACGGTCATGCCGTTTTTCGTCAATTCTAAATTTGCGGTTATGAAGTAAATATCTTCAAGTAGCCCCGCAATTTTCTTTCCGGTACACCCGACCATGACCGGTGCCTTGTTCGCGGGATCGTAGCTTTTCGTAAAGAACTTGAGTAATCCATTGAAATCGTAGGATCCGAGATCAGCGAGTTTTTCGAGTTCGTTGTAACCTGTTTTGAGTAGGGCAACCCGGGGCTGTGTTAATGCTGAGATACGTGATTTGAAAATCCTATCAATATCGTTAATTCCATATTCGGGATTATCGGCGCCTTCGTTTTCTAAGTATTCAAAGGTACACATTTCCAACGTAATGCCGAAGGGATGAAGAAAACGGTTAAGCAGCCTTTTTTGCACTGCTAAGCGCGCTCCATCGTCACTCGAGCCAATCGTAGCAGCCAGGACTTGAACGATATCATCTAAAACATTTTTTAGCTCGTGCATAGCGCGTCCGAACTCGGGCGTCACCTGATCTCTCACCGGGCGATACACGAGCGGATCGGTTTTTTTTAGGTGCTTCATGATGCCTTTCAGCATTTTGCCCGATTCCTTCAACCCCCGTGAGGAGGGAAAGAGAAGCAACGTCAATCTTTCCATCGGGCTGCCGGAAAACATTTCTTACGTACCGACGTTTTTTTTGATAGCTTCAAGTACCGAATCCGGATCGATAGGTTTCGTAAGAAAATCTACCACGCCGGCCTGAAGACCGGCGTCCTTTTCATCCGGTTCTCCGGAAATGAAGATAATTGGAATCTGGGCGGTTTTATCATCGGATTTTAGCCGCTGGCACACTTCAAATCCATCCATGCCGGGCATCTTAATATCGAGAAGGATCAGATCGGGAGAGTCCTCGTCCACGATCTCTAGCGCTGTTTCGCCGTCAAGAGCCACGCTTATCTCGTAGCTATCCGCAAGCAACTCAACGAGTATGTCGACATTTGTTTCGGTATCATCAACTATGAGAACGGTGTATTCACCCACTTTCTTTGCCTTTTCTTGTTCGTCTTCTTTCTTCCATTGTTGTGCGAACATTTCGGAATTTTTCGAGAATCCGCTCTCTGTTTACCGGCTTCACAATGTAATCGGTAGCACCTAATTTCAATAGTTCGGTAACAGTATCTCGATCGTTTTCATTAGTAAGCATAACAACCGTCGCGTTTGGGTCGACCTGGAGTATCTTCTTTATAGTGGTTGGACCGTCCATCACCGGCATTTTTACGTCAAGTGTTACGATATCGGGTTTGAATGTTTTGAAATACTCTACGCCAGCAAGCCCGTTATCAGCTTCCGCAATAATCTCATATCCAACAGATTTAAGTACCTGGATAATGAGCTTACGGGTAATGGCTTCGTCGTCCACTACCAGCACGCGGATAGGTAAACCGCGTGAATCAACCCCTTCCACAGTACCTCCGCTATGTCCTACTATGCCCCTTTGTTTCATGATGAAATTATACTCCCAATCAACTTAAGCTTTCAAGTGAACCGGCAGAAATGTCAGGATCACCGTGGTGCCGTGGTCCTCTGGACTGTTTCCAATATCCTTTGACTCAACGGTTATAGTTCCTCCGTAGGCTTCCATAAATTTCCTTATAAGAGGCATACCGAACCCTGTACCTTTCTCGCCGTTCGTTCCTGGCCGGCTCGTGGCTTTTGAGACGTCGAAAAGATCGTCGACGAGTGTTGCCGGCATCCCAACACCATGGTCGGCGATAGAAAACGTGACAAACGCATTTTCTGCTTTGGCGGTTATGTCTATCGAAGTTCCTTCTTGCGAGAATTTCACCGCGTTAGTGAGAACGTTATTCAGCACCGAGTTTATCAGCGACGTACGCTCGGCGCGCACGACGATATCCGCAGCTACATCAACATTAGCTGCAATAGATTTTTCATCAAACCTGCTTCCTAATATTGAAAGAGAATTATCTAATCCTTCACTTAGATTTACATCCGACAACTCGAGGGGCTTCTCCTCAACAGCGCGCATACCCCTCACCAGCTCTATTACTTCGAGCCCGTTGGAGACGCTTTTCCGGAGAAGGTCCGCGTATTCCTCAAAAGTTTCGGGATCATCACTGACGACTTCCATCACCCCGAGCATGCTGTTGAATGGATTCGCAAGATCGTGGCATAGGATGTGAAGAAGCTCTTTTTGTTCAGTGCTTTTTTGGATGACAAGATCCCGGTTGTGCTTAATCTCCAGCTGAGTTTTCACTCTGGCCAGGAGTTCCACAGCATTGAAAGGTTTCGGGACGTAGTCGACAGCCCCGGTGTCAAATCCTCTGGCGATATCTTCAGGTTCGCTCTTTGCTGTAAGAAATATTACAGGTATCTGAGCGGTTTCAGATTTTTCTTTCAGCTTTCGGCATACTTCATAACCGTCCATCTCCGGCATCATGATGTCGAGAAGTACAAGATCCGGTATCTCTTCCTCAACCAGTTCGAGGGCGGAGGTACCATCTATTGCCACGCTAACATTGTAATTTTCTCCAAGAAGATCAACAAGAATATCAAGATTTGCTTCAGTATCATCAACCGCGAGAATGAGGGGTAGTTGATCAGGATCGGTCATATGTTATAGCTCCTCTCGGTCAGTTAAATCGTTGAGAGCCTTGAAAATCTCGGCAGTTTGAACTATTCCTTTGAGACTCGAATTCTCCGTCACAATCAATGGATCATAAATGCGGTCGGCCTGGCGGTTCATGGCCTGGCGAGCGGCCTGCCTAAGGGGCAAACCGCTTTCGATTACTAGCGGATTTGAGGTCATGGCCCTGGAGATCGGCAGAGTCAGAAATTCAGCCGGATTCTTCTCGCTAGCGGTAAGTG
>JABGPX010000710.1 GCA_018644745.1 Spirochaetales bacterium | reverse complement strand
CGCGGCCCATTTCCTCCCCCGCCCTTAAGGCACCGAGATACCAGCCTTGCATCTGGGGGTTGGGCCCGTAGTACTCTACATCCATTGTGTTATGCTGGCAGCCCTCCATTATCCCGTCTTTATCGGCGTCCCAGCCGCCTTCTATCCAACAGAACTCGAGGCCTCTCTTCACCTTTGGCCAGAGAGACTCGAGCATTCCTGCGTCTCCGGAAAGCTGCCATTCCCGGTACATTTTCATAATGCAGCCCATCTGCCCGTCAGCCGCGGCGGGACCTCTTTTACTCTGATTCAATTCCAGAGGAAGTTCCGTTCGGAAATTCATATGCCCTGTTTCATCAGATGAAAAGCGGAACTCGACTTCACGCATCGTGATCGCCAGATCCCCAAATAAAAATGCGACAGTCTGCTCGTAATTCCAAACATGGGTGCACGAACCGTCACAGGAGCCCTGGAAATTATGGATTCCTTCCCAGCCGAAGAATCGGCCGTCGCGTGTCCGGAAACAGGTCTGAGATCTTAGAGTACTCATATTGAAAAGAGCTGCCTCCTTTACGACAGCAGGCAAATCTGAGCGGCAAAATGCATTTACAAATTTAGCCGTTTCATCCTCAAGTTCTTCAAGAGATCCCGCGGTCTGTGTCGCTACGTCCCAGGCATCGGAGTATATAGTTGAATAGTAGTTTCCGACTATATTCTTATCGCTGTTGCTGGCGCCCTTCCTTGTATTTTTCTTTTCAGGAAGCCAAACCATTCGATTGGGAAAATGCCAGGTAAGGAAAAAACTGTACTCTTTAGTTTCACCCGGCGGAATTTGCTTTTGTACTGCAAGCGAACCCATTCTGTTGAATGGTGCATTCCCGTCTCTTTCTTCAATTCTTCCGTCCTCCGAGAAGTCGTCCCAGAAATCCAGAGTGGAATCTCCCCAGGTAAGTTCTGCCCAAGAAGTGCGGTGTGAAATGCCGTTGTCAGAAGGAGTTGTCAAGGCCATGGTTCCCCATGCGCGAGACCTTGGCGATACTCCTTTCGAAGCCATGTATATTCCGGACAACTCTTTTTCATTGCGATACTCAATTATATTATCTAAGGCACCAGTATGGATTTTCTTACTATCCCAATCGCTTTCATAAGTTCCCCCATCTGAACCGATGCAATTTAAAACTGTTCCGCACACAGACGCGCTTATTGTCTTTTGAGTAGGATTCTTTACAGAATATGAAAGCACTGCTATCGGTATGCCGCTCCTTTCGCTGTCTCCAGGAATGAGCGGATTAAAAGCTTTCATAGTCACTTCTACGGGCACCTCTTTATCTTTGAGTATAACCTGAGCGAAGGGATATGCGGTTTCGAACCTACACTCACGAAAGCGGGGAAGCCCATGATTGGTCGCGCGACTGCCCTGTGAATCTTCAAATACCTCGGTATCCAGAGCGCCTTCGAGAAGAGTGGTCGTTTTCTGCCCCTCTGAGTCTGTGTAGAGGGCAAAAAATGGCCCGATATCTCTCATCCCGTCCATTATATTGGGCGTATAACCGATGGCCGGGCTGTTCATGATCGCCCAATCCTGCAGATTACCTCTTCCGCCCAGAGATACTGTACCGGTCCCGATACCTCCGAGTGGAAGAGCAATTCTTCTCAGAAATGCACCGTTATAACTTTTGAAAACAGGCCATTTTTTCATAGGTTCCTCAATTAACTGTTTCTTTACGCTTCTCAAAAGCGGCAGGGTCAGTCTATCTCATCTTATCCGCTTGAAACTACGGTTATTTCATGAAAAACTGCAACTAAGGCACATCGAAAAACCCACATTTTATTCTGCCGGCAGAATGATTTACCTTGATAAATCGGGGTTTTTCGCATGTGCTGCGTGTCAAAGCAGCAATTGAAAAAGGTGCGCATTCGAATGAAACCTCTCGAACGTCAAAGCGAAATACTCTCTTTCCTGCGGGCAATGCAACGAGAAGTTCGGGTGGAAGAACTCTCATCGACGCTAGCTGTTTCTCAGCTTACAATTCGACGCGACCTGGATCAGCTTGCCCAGGACAGCACAATTATCAGAACTCACGGCGGCTGTATCGCTGTTGGCCGGGCGGCGCTGGAGTCGGAATATCATAAAAAAGTGGGGCTCAACTACGAATTGAAACAGGCAATAGGGAGAGAAGCCTCTAGAGAAGTATCAGACGGAAACACCTTGCTTCTTAACGACGGCAGCACTATCTTCCATCTCGCCGCTCATTTGACCGAGCGGCATAATCTCACCATCTTTACCAATTCCCTCGCCTTGATAACCGAAACATCCAGGCTCGACGGGGTAAAGCTCTTCATTTTAGGCGGAGAGTACAGTGACAGCAGCTATTCTCTACGCGGAAGCCTGCTCGAGCAGGTTCTGGAGAATTACACCTTCGATATCGTATTCCTCGGAGCAGATGCCGTTGATATCAAAGGAAGATGCATGGTCGCATCGACGGAGGAAGCACGTCTGACTAAAATAATGCTGCGTTCCGGAACCAGGAAAATCCTGCTCGCGGACCATACAAAAGCCGGGGCGGCGGGGCATTGCTCATATGGGAAACTTGCCGATTTTGATACATGGATAACCACCGCCGGCATGAATCAGGCAAATCTAGATGAATTTCGTACAATGACCAATGTGAGGCCTGTTCTTTCCGGAGCGAATCCAATGACGGTTCCACAGGATTCGGGCCATTAAGCGCAATATTGACACAGATAGGGAATTGAGATAGGATTGATTGAAACATTCAAATTTTTTGTGCTAAACGTACATTTCTAAAGCAAGGAGCATATAATGGAAAAGGGTTGGTGGAAAGAAAGCGCTGTAGGAGTTCCTCACGTCAAAACCGAGATTCCCGGACCGGAATCAAACAGGATGCATAAAAGCACGACCAAGTACTTTCATGGTCTATCGTCGCAGGTAAAGCTTTTCCCGGTGTGTTTCGATGAGGGATATGGTGTAACGCTTACCGATGTCGACGGGAATAAGTTTCTCGATTTCTCATCGGGCATCTATGTTACTTCTCTCGGACATTGTCATCCAAAAATATCAGAAGCGGTAGCCCATTGGGCCAAACGCCTGATGAACGCTCACGATTTCACTACACCGGTTAAAGAAAAATTAGTCGAGAAACTGGCTGAGGTGCTACCGGGCAATCTCAATGCCATGCAGTTTTACTCCGACGGAACCTCAGCCGTCGAAGCAGGTATTCGTGCGGCAAGAGCGATTAGCGGAAAACATGAGTTTATTTCCTGTTTCCGCGATTTCCATGGAAAATCCATGGCCGCGGTTAGCTGCGCTCAGATGGTAAGAGGCGATGTCTTAAGCTATGGCCCGACCCGAGCCCCCGGCTTCTACATGGTGCCCCGGCCGAATCCATACCGGCCGCATTTCAAGAAAGCCGACGGCACTATCGATACCGATGCATATATAGAATTTTACAAAGAATTTATTCAGGAGTCGACCGTAGGCAACGTAGCCGCTTTTGTTCTCGAACCGATCCAGGGATGGGGCGGATCGATCGTGCCTCCAGATGACTTCTTTCCAAAATTGAAAGCCTTATGTGATGAAAAAGACATACTCCTCTTTGCGGACGAAGTACTCGCGGGCATGGGACGAACCGGGGAATGGATGACCATGAACCATTGGGATGTTGTGCCTGACATCGTTACGTTTGGCAAATCCTTCGGCAACGGATTCCCTGTTACAGCCATGGTCGTAAAAGAAGAATACGCGTCCGCTCTTGATAAGATTTCAGCGTCTTCGAGTTACGGAGGCAACCCCATGGCTTGTGCCGCCGCCCTGGCTTCTCTCGAAGTAATCGAAGAAGAGGACATTCTCGAGAACGTACGCACTGTCGGCGCGGCCATTGAGAAGCGTCTCAACAAGATGAAAGAGGATCACCCGATTATCGGCGATGTAAAGGCAAAGGGGTTTCTCCTTGGCCTGGAATTGGTAAAAGACAAAGCAACAAAAGAGCCTTTTGAAGAAGCCGGCAAACTTGTGTATCAGAAGGCATTTAGGAAAGGACTTGCGTGGATTCCCGCAGGCCATATTCTCAGGATGTCACCTCCTCTCATAATGGACGAGGAGCACGCGCAGAAGGGCTTGACGATGATCGAAGACGCGATCGGCGAAGTCGAGAAAGAGTTCGGCTACTAAGCCGGGAGCAGATACATGGAAACTGTTAAATTCGGAATTATCGGATTAGGCCTCATGGGCAGAGAGTTCGCCAGCGCA
>JABGPX010000709.1 GCA_018644745.1 Spirochaetales bacterium | reverse complement strand
GTTATCATAATGAGAAAAGCAATTGCATAAAGTAGAGCGGGAAGATTTGTGAGTATGATTCTCACGATAGGAACCCCAAAAACGATGGTCTCACCACTGAGAATACCAAAGAGCTGAAAAGTAGAATACATAATTTCGCCATACCGTAAAATTGTACCCATAATTACAAAGAGCCAGGCGGTATCGCGAGTATTCGACCAAAGCACAATTGCGAAAAACGTTGCTAATGCGCCGAAGCCCAGACGCGCTATCAGAGTAATCAGTTCCGCGTTGTTCATGCTACACTCCAATAGATAGCAGGTTTTTCAGCTTTCCAAAATCCCCGGAAGAATAGTCATTCGGAATAATACTCGGACCGGGGAAAAAGGGTGAAATAAGGATACTACGGGAGAGCAATTCATTGAATAGGGCCTCGAATCGGTTTTCATCAATCAGCAATGATAAGTACGGACCTTTCCTCGACCAGTATTTAAATATATCAAAATCGCCCCACCCTTTCATTATCTCTACCGCTCCCTTTCTCGCGGGGTCGGTATGCTCAATGAGATCATATACTCCTCTCTTCATTGCGGACAATGATACGGGAGAGCAGATATCCGATTGGGGAACTTCAGGTTTAGGCCGTTCGCGAAATAGCAGCGCCGCCGGCGCCGGCGGGCAGGATACTGGCAGAATCGGGAGAAGAACCGGGCAATCGACCTGATCCATATCCAGAAACGGCCGCCAGTAACAAAGCCCGCCGGAACAGGGTTCCGGGAAGGCCGGATCAGCGATATCAGGTACAGTCAGATTCTGACCGGCATGAACTCCCGCCGCCCAGGCGGCCCGCTCGAAACTCGAATAGATCCGAGCTTCAGCTACATCGGAGGCGAGAGCAGCGAGCGCCTTTATTGTCTGATAATGATATCCGGATGGATACGAGGCGAGTTGTCCACGAGACAGTGCATTTTTCATCTCGAGAGTTACTCTCGACGGTCGATGGCCGATAATTGCACGACCATTGTCCTGAAAAAAATCGAGATACCGACGCCCTTGAGAGTCGTACACTTTGTATTCCCGGGCCCGTTGGATAACTGGTATCTTTTCCAGGGGTGAACTGTTCATCTAGTTTTTCAGCTTGGCTCTGAGCAGATTCATGGCCATTTGAGGATTTGCCTTCCCATTTGACTCCTTCATGATCTGTCCCATCAAGAAGCCGATCGCCTTCTCGGTACCGCTTATAAAATCGGCCACCGAGTCGGGATTCTCAGCGATAACCTTATCGATGAGAGGTGAAATTGACGCCTCATCTGCAATTTGACTCAAACCTTTCTTCTCGACGATTGTTTCCGCGTTTTCGGCAGAATCAGCCATGTCGACAAATACGTCCTTCGCGATCTTGCCGCTTATTTTCCCGCTGTCCACGAGTTCAGCAAGTTTTCGAAGATCTTGAGGATCTACTTTCAACTCGCCAATTTCAATTCCGTGAGTGTTAAGATATTTTTTCACTTCAGACAGAATGAGGTTCGCGATTTTTCGCGGGTTCCCGTAGCCGTGCGCTGCATTTTCGAAATAATCACAAAGCGCTTTTGATGAAGAAAGATTCCAGGCGTCTTGTTCAGGCAGACCATACTCTTCAATAAACCTGCCCCGCCTGGCGGTCGGAAGCTCTCCCACCACCTTACGAAGCCGGTCTACATATTTCCGACTGATCTGTACTGGTTTGAGATCCGGCTCAGGGAAATAGCGGTAGTCCGATGCCTCTTCCTTGGTTCGCTGCAGAACGGTTACGCCGCGGGATTCTACATAACCCCTGGTTTTTTTACCTACTTCATTCAGGGTGAGCCGCTGCTCGTTCCACTCGACTATCTGCCGCTTTTCCTCATATTCGAGAGCCCCACGTATCGAGCGAAAAGAATTCATATTCTTTATTTCCGCGATGGGTGTGGCAAACTTTTCATCGCCTTCGTATATCCATAGATTAATATTGGCATCACAACGAAGCGATCCCTCTTCCATATTACAGTCGGAAACATCAAGGGAACGAAGTATTTCACGAATACTCTGCACGTACACCGAAGCCTCCTCAGCTGATCTCATATCCGGTTCAGATACAATTTCCAGCAGAGGAGTTCCGCAACGGTTAAAATCCACGAAGCTGCAAACCCGGCCGTCCTCCGGATGGATATTTTTTCCCGCGTCCTCTTCCATGTGGAGCCGGTTTATTCTGATTCTTCTCGCTTCTTCAGTATCTGTCGAGATATCCAGATACCCACCGACACATATCGGCATATCAAACTGAGAGATCTGATACCCCTTTGGTAAATCGGGGTACACATAATTTTTCCTGTCAAATTTCGTCAATTCGGCAATGCTGCAGTCTAGCGCGAGGCCGGCAATAATCGCCCTTTCTATCATCGCCCCGTTTGTCACGGGCAAGGATCCGGGAAGCCCCATACATACAGGACATACTCTTGAATTCGGTTTTCCGCCGAAGGAATTGCTGCAGCGGCAGAAAGCCTTCGATGCCGTATGAAGCTGAACATGCACCTCACAGCCGATAACTACATCATATTTCATGAGGCGCTCCCCGAATGATGGGAGGACGAGTGCCACGCGGCGGCTATTTCCAGCAATTGAAGCTCAGAATACCTTTTACCTGAGATCTGAACCCCGGCGGCAAGACCGGTGCCCGTATTCCCCGCGGGAATCGATAAAGACGGGATCTTTGTCAAGTTCGCGGCAGTCGTGCAGATATCAGTGAGATACATGGCAAGAGGATCGTTTACCTTCTCTCCAAGGCGAAAGGCGGGTGTCGGAGAAGTCGGCGAGAGCAATATATCCACCGATGTAAGAGCCTCGTTAATTTTGGCTGAGAGAAGAGCTCGCACCTGCTGGGCCTTCTTATAATATGCGTCGTAATATCCTGATGACAGGACATAATTCCCGATGAGGATCCGCCGTTTCACCTCAGCGCCAAATCCCTCTTCACGGGTATTCTCATACATCTCCAGCAAGCTTGTTCCGTCGCTGTTCCGATATCCGTACTTAACACCATCGAATCTAGACAGATTCGAACTTGCCTCAGCGGGAGCTATGATATAATACATAGCAACGCATGCATCGAGGACTGGAAGAGAAACAACCGAAACCTCGGCGCCTTCCGAAGACATCCAATCTCTAAAATGCTCAAAGACTGTAATAATCTCGGGATCTATCGCATCAGATATCAACTCCTCCGGGATGCCGACCTTCAATCCACGAAGCGAACCTGCTTTCAAAGGGTAACATCCGGAAAAGTCGGTGTCTTCGCTTGTATGATCGCGGGAATCAACTCCGCTTGCTGCGCTGAGTATGAGGGCGATATCCTCGGGACTTCGGGCAAGGCAGCCGATCTGATCGAGGGACGAACCGAAAGCCACCAATCCGTATCGTGACAAGGTACCGTAACTTGGTTTGAGCCCGTAGACGCCGCAGAAGGAAGCTGGAAGACGCACCGATCCGCCGGTATCCGAACCAAGTGCAAATGGAGCCTGCCGCGCTGCCACAACCGCGGCAGATCCGCCGGAGCTTCCGCCGGCTGTTCGGTCACGGTCAATCGGATTGCGGGTCGGGCCGTAGCAGGAATATTCACATGAGGATCCCATCGCGAACTCATCCATATTCGTGCGTCCCAAGTATATCGCCCCCTGGCTGCTCAACCTGTCAATGACAGTTGCCGAATACGGCGCTGTGTATCCCTGAAGTATTTTCGAGGCGCAGGTGGCGGATTTCCCCTTGATTTGAATATTGTCCTTTACTGCGAGAGGCAGACCGTTCAAAATTCCGCCGTTCCCGGCGCCGCGAACTCGATCGGCTTTTTTAGCCTCTTCTTCCGCGTCGTCGAAAAACTCGACATAACCATTCACTGATTTTTCTTTTTTCTCGTCTGACTCCCAGGCCATCCTGAAAGCCTGCACTGTATCAAGAGAAGATATATCCCCGCTATCGAGCTGTAATTTCAGCTCGTGAAGAGTGAGCTGCGTTAGATCGGTGTCAGCCATCGGTAGTATCTCCAAGAATTCGCGGCACAACGAAGTGGTCTTCATCAAATTCCACCGCAAATGACTCGATTAGGGCCTTTTCGACACCCGCGTCCGCCGTGTCTTCGCGAAGCTGCTCTGGCGTAAGAGCTTCGCCGAGATCCGGATCCAGACCTGAGGTGTCAATTGCAGAAAGAATTTCGAAATAGCCGAGAATATCCTCGAGCTGACCGGCCAATTCCTTTTCCTCCTGCGATT
>JABGPX010000708.1 GCA_018644745.1 Spirochaetales bacterium | reverse complement strand
ATCATTGGTTCATCAAACAAGATCATTTTAGGCAAAGGTAGAAGGGCACAGCAGATACTCACTTTCTGGCGCATCCCTTTCGACATTTCGTGGGCCGTTTTATCGCGGTGGGCTGTTAAATCAAATCGATCCAGGAATTCATTCATATATTCATAGTACGACTTTA
Organism: Spirochaetales bacterium; assembly: GCA_018644745.1. The sequence continues at coordinate 4,093 of JABGPX010000708.1, read as the reverse complement.
TTCCATATGCACGGGCGATAAACTCGAGATGCTCATCAACTGTCAGAAGATCATAGAGCATTGGAGTTTCCGGCACATAACCGTACAGACTTCTGGCCTGCGGCGACTTATTTGGGTGCCCAAAAACCGATATGTGCCCCGAGTACCGCAGTACACCTATAATGCTTTTCATCAGTGTGCTCTTACCTGCACCATTGGGTCCGAGAAGCACGGTTATCTGACCCGGCTGCGCGGTGATGTTTACATTGTCCAGGGCTACTGTCTGTTGATATTTTTTTGTTACTTCACGAACTTCGAGCATAGAGACCTCCTTTCCGCGAAACAAATGGTTTTAAATCGTTACCATCAATTCTATATACCTTTAAGCCCCGTGAATATTCACATTAGGTAAGGTTTATGAAGGAACTGTAAAATAAAGTAAAATCCTGATAATTCTACTTGCTCATTTGGAATAAATCGCATTAATAATGATAGTGCAGGAAAAAAAAGAATGAAACTTCGAAAGAGATTACCGGCAATTCTACTCATATTTAGTCTTATCGCTATGGCGGGTGTAGGGGTTGGGCTTCACAAATGGCTTGACGGAGTAAAGGATCTAGAGGCTCAGAGAATACAGGGGGACCTTGCTAACGGCGCCGGCCGTATTCAGTCTGATATCGCTCTTGAGTTCTCTGCTATCGCCACGCTTTTGTCTTACGCCGGGGAAGGGGAAAAGAGCGATTTTCACCTGTCAGAAATTGCTCGTAATATTCCTGAGGTTTATAGTAAATGGCGAGAGGCAACAAGGTTCCCGCGACTCATCAAAAATATATTTTATATCACCCAACCTCTCGAAAGCTATTCAATTACACCATTTTCTGTTTCAGGGAAAGTATTGGCAGAGAAATCAGATTTATCTCTTACAATAACCCCGGAGCTTACTTCGGCTGGTCAGCTCTTTAAAAGTGAAACCGGATTACACCGGCTTGTCTTATATATCGACGGCCTTGCTTTGGTGCTGCCGATTCTTCGATACAGCGATATTGAAACAGATAATACCACCGTCGACTTTGGCGGGAAAAACATGGTTGTGGAAGGATATATTATCGCGGAAATCGATCGTGAATACCTTGCGGAGGATGTAGTCACCAAACTCAAAGAGAATTATCTGGGGAGACTTGGGCGATACTCTCACATGGTGATGAATGGTAACGGGCATGAAGTTCTTGGATTCTCAGATGAAGGTGATCGTATTTCTATCGAGGAGATAACCGCCGGGAAAGTGGATGCTCGTGTCCTTTTAACGCCATGGATCGACTGGAAAAGCATTTTACCTACCGAAGAATTATCTGGTTCGGCACCAAAGTCAGCAGCGCTTTCATTAAATTTGCTGTCCTTGTCTTACAAAGATCTTTTTTTCAGGCAATGGTTTGCTTTGAAAGCGACTGCTATGGAGACTTCGCGGCCTCGCATAAATAGTACCGTAGATGGGAGCGATGAGGCCGCTGAGAGTAACATTGTCCTGTATTTCAGATATTCCGGAGACGGCATAACAAAATCAGTAGTGAGGATACGAAACCGCCGTTTGGCGATTGCCTATTCGGTGCTTATGAGCTTCGCTTTCGTAGCCCTCGTTTTTTTCCTTTTATATCGAAGAGCAAGAGAACTGTGGAATCGTGAACATGAGTTTGTTGCCACGGTAACCCATGAGCTCAGGACACCGGTTGCGGGAGTTAACGCTGTGGCTGACAATCTGGCCGCGGGCATAGTAAGTGAACCGCACAGAGTCAAAGAATATGGAAAGGCTATCCTCGATCATGGACGGCGCCTAAGGGATCTCATCGATCAAGTCCTGTTTTATGCCGGTATGTCCGAATCGAAGATGCAGGATACCTTAGAAGGTATCGATCTCGATCCTTTTGTACGAAAGGCCGCCGGCGGAGCTTCGGTTTTGCCATCCGATCGGCTGATTATCCATGTCAATCCATCTCTTAATCGCTACCGGTGCGACCCTTTTGCCGTAGAAACGGTCATTTCTAATTTAGTATCCAACGCTGCAAAACACGCGGGGCGGAATGTTACCGTCACCGTGAATGTATCTCCCGAAATCAGACGGGGAAAATCGTGGCTTATAATTCGAATCTCCGACACCGGGCGCGGAATACCAAAACGTGAATTGAGCAGGGTAATTATGCCTTTTTATCGAGGCGACGTAAGCCGCGCTGAACAGATTCCGGGAAGCGGATTGGGCTTGAGCCTGATCAATCGTGTGGTTCGCGCTTATCATGGCAAGCTGTCTATAAACAGCACAATTGATTTGGGTACCTCGGTAACCGTGCGCTTGCTCTTTGAGCAGGGGAACAATAATGGCATATAGGATTCTCATCATCGAAGATGATCAGGCTATTTCCATGGCCCTGCGGGACCGTCTTTTAAGCGAAGGATATGCCGCGGAGTCGGTACATGATGGACTGATTGGTCTTGAAAAAGCTCTTGCGGTGAGTTGGGATTTGCTTATCCTCGATATCATGCTTCCAAGCAAAGGCGGGCTCGAGGTGTGCAGGGATTTGAGAGCGAAAGAAATCGATGTACCCGTTCTGATCCTCACCGCGCGAGATGATACGGTAGACAAAGTTGTCGGTCTGAAAATGGGAGCTGACGATTATCTGACTAAACCATTTGAAATGGTGGAATTGTTAGCTAGGGTTGAGGCGCTCTTGAGACGACGCGGTAGGTCGACTATAAGACCGGATGAATACAGAATCGGCGAGTATCAACTGAATGTCAGCAGGAATGAACTGACCCGGGAAGGAGTGCCGATTCGCCTCACAAGCTATGAGTTCAAACTTCTCAAGTTCCTTTGCGAACGAAGGGGAGATGTAATAGACCGGGACACTTTGCTCAATGCTGTCTGGGGTTATGAATCAGATATTTATTCGAGAACTATCGACGTACATATAGCGTCGCTCCGCAAGAAACTCGGAGATACTATACGACAGGAGTTCATTCTCACTGTGAGAGGGCGGGGATATAAGCTCTCTTAAGAACTGAAAAGCCATATCAGCCAAACTGCTGCGGAATTATTCCACCGGTACATCCGGGAACAATGGGCATCCATCGAGCGTCATAGAGGGATTTCTCGGCATCAAATACTCTGCCATCTGGAAGCATGTATTGATTTGGGGTACCTGGAAGCAATCCGGAATAATACTCCTTCACCCTTTCTCTATCCTTCGACAGTCTGGAATGTACAAGTTCCCAGGAAAAACCTCGATCGGACCATTCTTTCATCCGGCGGCAGCGATTCTTCTGATTCGGATCGGCGGAAAGATTTATGGTTTCTAATGGGTCTGTTTCAAGATCGAAGAGAAGAATAGCTCCTTTTTCGACCTCAACGTACTTCCATTTATCATCTCGTACCGATCGCCAGGCGGCGCTTGGAAGGTTTTCATCCATTTGGTTATGGTTGATCCTCACACCGTATCGATACGCGCCGCATGGCGCGAATTCACGAGGCGAGTTTTCGGATGCCGGGCTGCGGACAAGACCGCTCATATCAAATCCATCGAGATCCGGCGGTACCGGTAAACCTGCCAGGCCGCAGGCGGTCGGGAAAAGATCGGCCAGGGAGATCACTTTGTCGACACACCCATCTTCCGGGATACCGGGTCCGGAAATTAGAAGCGGGACTGCGGAGGACGGCTCGTGATAGAGTTGCTTGCCCCAGCATCCGTGCAGCCCAAGCATTTCGCCGTGATCGGAGGTATAGATGACTATCGTGTTTTCGAGAAGGCCATCTTTTCTAAGCCCGTTTATTAGTTCGCCGATGCAGTCATCTACAAAATCCACGCAGGCATAATACCCTTCAAGGCCTTTGAGAGTTATGTCATCGGAAAGGTCAAAAGACAAGCGGCGGGCGAAGGTCTCCAATTCAACTGCTCCTTCCTTGCCGACCGCCGGAGGAGGAACAATGCCTTCATACCGGCGTATATATCTTCCCGGCGCAGTGAGTGGAGAATGTGGACGTCCAAAGGAAGCGCAGACAAACCAGGGCGTTTCGGATTCCTCGTCAGCGATTTCTCTTACGAAAGCAAGGGTCTCCCGGGTAACTATT
>JABGPX010000707.1 GCA_018644745.1 Spirochaetales bacterium | reverse complement strand
AAAAATCAATGCTTTCTCGCTGCCGTCAATTGGAAATATCGCGCAGCCGATAGAGCAGCCAATTGTCAATTGAGTACCCGGAAATCTATGAGTTTCCAGAAGCTTGTGATAAATACGCTCCGCCAGTGCGGCGCAATGCTCCGGTCCGCCAACTTTCCGAAGAATTACTGCGAACTCGGTACTGCCGGTCTGATACACCTTGCCCGAATCTCCTATTATCTCTCTAATCCAGAGCGCCGTTTTATAGAGTATCCACTCGCTCACCGCGGAGGCTTGAGTTTTTTTTATCACCTCGTAAGTTTCATCGAGAGCTATAAACAATAGAGCTGCATTATTGTCTGCGGCGTCGTTATTTTTCGCTGAAAAGACATGCGTCCCGTCGCGATATAGATATGTATGATTCGGTAATCCGGTTTTTTCATTAAGATAAAGGCGTTTGAGAAGATCGCGCTCTTTCTCTTCATGAGAAGCGATGCTTTCATTGAGTATCAGAATCTGGTTTTCGAGCTGATTCTTCTCATCTTCGCATACCGCCAAATCTTTTCGTAAAGCTTCGGTTGCCGCCTTGTCCGGTTTTTCCTCTCTATTGAGCATAGGGCAAATGAACTTCCTGATTTAAAAAAGTGATACACTGTTCCTATCGGCTAATTAGGCGTGATATGTGATATAGAAAAAGATTCAAGTTTGAAAATGATCCGTTAAATGTACTGGAACAAGTTCATTCCTTCCGCAGACGCTCCACTCGATCGGCCAGCGAAGATCCGCTTTTATGTTCTCTTCTAGGGTTTCAGGCGTATTATTCACCTCAGAGAGATGACAAAAATAGACCTTTTTGAGCCGCTCTCCACCTTCTAGAGAATTGAGAAAAGAAATCGCGTCGAAGTTTGAAAGGTGGCCCGTATCTGATATTATTCTCTTCTTGAGAAAAACAGGATACGGACCACTCTGAAGCATTTCGGGGCAGTAGTTGGCCTCGAGTATCAAAACATCAGAATCCCTTGCGTGCTCGCCCATCTCAGGCGACACACAGCCCGTATCGGTGATTATCGTGATCGCGGTACCATCAAACTTTATCGTGTAACTGATAGCCCCTGGAGAATCATGATGTAGTCGAAAAGGGACAATCTCTATGTTTCCCAGCATAAGCGGTAAATCCGCAGAAACTCTCCTTCTCTGAAATAGGCGGCTTGAACCGGGCCCGAGCGCCACCTCATCATTAAGAAAAACAGGAGCTCTCGCCGCCTGTGAAAGCTGAGCGACACCCCTGATATGGTCGCCGTGGCCATGAGTCACCAGTATGTAGTCGATATCACGAGCGTCCTTCCCTACCCGGGCGCATCTGGCGGTAAACTCTTTGAGAGAGAATCCATTGTCAACAGCGATTAAAGTTTCGCCGCATTCAAAAAGATATGAGTTAGCCTTCGATCCGCTGCCGAGTATAGTGCAATTGTCATGATTCATGTTCAGGGCTTCTTTATATACTGCTGTTATGACTTCCCGCATATACGAAAAACCACGATTCTGTACAGAGTTGCATACAGTCAGACGAACAAATTGTGGGTTTTTCGATATGCCCTTCAGCGAATCATAATGAAAGCACGCTTTTTCGTCTATCATGGAGTTCGTCGATTGAACAATCGGAAAGTTGCATTTAGAATAAGTGAAACTTGATTATCATTGTTGAAGGAGTCGCTGATGCCTGACGGCATGGGAAGAAAAATCTTCATACTATTTCCTCAAAAGGTAATTCGAGAGGAAATGATCCACTTGCTCATAGCCTCCGAGTACGAAGTGGCTTTGATAGCTGATAGACACCTGGCAATGCGGGCAATCGCAAAATACCCGAATTCGATCGTTTTTGTTAACATCGACGAAGGATTACGCGAGACTGAATGGGAAGCGCTTATTAGGAATTTAATGAGCGATGATAAAACAAAACAGGTCAGTATAGGGATTATTTCCTCTGGCAATGATTTGGCACTAAAAGAGAAATATCTCATGACTATAGGGGTGCCATGCGGTTATGTGTCACTTCGGCCGGGCCTAAAAGAGAGCTTCAAAATTATAGTTAAGACTCTCGAAGCCAATGAGGCACGAGGGCGACGAAAGTATATCAGAGCCGAGTGCCGCCTGCAGGATAAAGCGAGTTTTAACATCAAGCTTTCCGGCGAATATTTAGCAGGGGATATCGTAGATATCAGCTCGGTTGGAATGGCCTGCACTTTTGATAAACCGATACAGCTGCGCCCCGGAAGCAGCGTGAGCGATATTCAGCTCAAACTGCGAGCGATATTGTGCAGGCTCTCCGGCAAACTCGTCGGCACAACTCTGGTTGATGGTATTGAACGCCATGTTATACTTTTTGATAAAAGTATAAGTCCTAAAGAGCGTCACAAAATCCATAAATTTGTATATGAGCGGCTGCAAGAGAGTATTGACGAAATGTGAATTCGCTCGGGCGGCTCTCCTACGGCCGGAATCCGCTTTAAAAAGGTGAAACCTCGGCAGCCGGACGGCCTGTAACGCGAGCGACATAATCCAGAGTTTCGACCTCTATATCAGAAGCGTCCCTGATATCTTCCTCGAGTAGAGATTCAAGCCAGTTCTTACCATTACGCGCATGGTTCATTTCATCGGACCAATCATGATCGGCGAACAGCTGACCCCGCGGAGGTTTGTAAGCCGCTCAACGAGCCAGTTCACGTGCTCAGCGTGATTCCAAACATGATAGGCAATCTGATGCTTTGCCTCCCATTCGGGAATATAGAGGAACCATCCCGCGTTGTAAGAAAGCATTGCTTTTTCGATGTATGCGGCCCTTCTGAGCTTATCTGCCAGTGCAAAAATCGAAAGTCCGGAAATCGCATTACTAAGCTTGGGCGTTGTCTCTGTACTCATATGTGCCTCACTATAAAATACTTACATTACTCTTATTGTAATAATTATTACCCCAATCGGCTACATTGCGGCGGATTCATACCTCCTGCTAATCTCAGAGGAATCTTGTCTCGAAACTCCATACATTGTAGATTGTGTTCACCAGCTATTTCGACAATCATTTTCGCAGCACAGGAGCTCAGTATGGGAAAAAAAACAGTCGGATATACTAGATTAGAAATTGACGCGCTGCCCAACGATAGGCCGGTCGTGTATCAGATCCAAACCCAGACCGGCACAAAGAACTACATTGGGTTCGCGCAAAAAGGCCGTGTAACTGAGCAGATAAAATCACATCTTGGTGATATTCCTGGAACCAAAGTGACAATATCTCAGCATAAAAGCTTGGCAGACGCCAAGCAAAGCGCCGGCGAAGCGGTAAAAAAGAACTTTCCAAAATACAATATAAAAAAGAAAAAATAGCCGATTTCGTTCGGCGATGATCATCATGCTCTTTAAGTTTCCTTTTATATCAAACGTGCGTAACTTATAAGCGATGGGAGTCCTCCTACTACTCCTTGTTGACCGTCGACCCAGCTAACTTTGGGCCGGCGGTTTTTTTATCATTAGCCCAACGGACTGAAATTTGCTTGGCCCAAAACTATTCCGTATCTTCCCAGGATGAATAAAAAAAAATATAACAGCATTACAATAATATTTGTCTATTTATTTGTAGTAGTTCTTGTACCGGTTGCGGCTCAGAATACGCAGCCGGACGACGTTTTTTTTAACGAGAATCTCGGGAAAGTGATTAGGTTGGAAACCATCGGCAAAGGCGAATTTCAGGGTATGCTGTATCATATCACCCATGATCTCATAAGCATGGTTGATGATGAAGGTCAAGTTATTCAGATCCTACGCACCCAAATTACTAACGTGATAGTAATTGATCCGGAATCAGAGCGCAGCGCCTATTACCAGGACGCGGCGGCTAACCGCTTGATTATAATGCCGACGGCATTTGGGATGGATGCCGGAGAGTTCCACATCGCAGTGCAAGAAATTGTAGCTGTTTCAGCAAGCTACGGGGTTTCCTCAAACTTCTCGATTTGGGGCGGTATAAGCATCCCGGGCGCCGTGCTCAATGCAAGATACAGCATGGAATTAGGTGAATTCGGAGCGTTATCACTCGGTACATTCGCTGGGTTTGAATGGCTTTTTGACGGCGGGGCGGTTTTTCTTCCATACGCGATTCTGTCTATAGGAAGCGAAGTTGAGAACATCACAATTGGTATGGCGGCAGCGGCGACTACAAATTCGCCCTACTTCCATGGAATTATTATTCCGGTAGCGGGAAAGTTAGTCTTGTCGCCCTCGGCGTCGATAATCACCGAAAACTGGTTT
>JABGPX010000702.1 GCA_018644745.1 Spirochaetales bacterium | reverse complement strand
ATGTCTGCGCCTCGAAAAAATGCTTCGGATCCGATATTTATAGATACAAGTCAAAAAGTTAATATGAGTCGGGATGTTTTTATGATAACAAAGGAAGCTAAGTATCCTGAAGCTATTATTAGATATGTCGATTATATGAACAGCAGCTTTGAAAACAAGTTGTTATGGGCTTATGGACCGGAAGGCCTCGCGTATAAGAAACATGCAGACGGCATGTTAGAGCAGATTGATAGTGCCGATATCTGGTACACCAATGCCCTTATAAGATCACCTATACTTATGTCAAGGGACGATATGAATCATTTCGTAACGCCTCCATCAGACGATGATATGATAGCTTATTTGGATGATGTACAACGTAAATATGCGTATAAGGAGAGAATTCCTGTTGGGGCTGATACGATTGAAAGAACTGAAAGAAGAGCATTGCAAAGTGTTGATATAACAACTTACATGAATGGTTTCGTAGCTACATCAATCATTAAAGGTATTGATGAAGCGGCCTGGAATGTTCATCTCGATACACTGAAAAAACTTAATATTGATCAATTTGTCGCAGATTATCAGACTTATTATGATTGGACTAAAGAACTTCAATAAAAGTTCTAACTGCTAATACTCAGTTAGAACTTTTGCCGATTTAAGGGAAGCAGGCAATACATGTCGAAAAGCTATGTTTTGCAAATGACTTTGCCGGCAAGGTTGCCAGTTTCCCCTTCATATGGTTAGAGAAAGGCATACTCTATAGTACTAACCGTGTTTTACGGATGTCGCTGTTTCATACATCATCTGTTGTTGACGAAAAAGCTCTCAAGCCCGGGAGTTAGCAACCAATAATTAATCAGAAATTTTCACGCGCTCCTAAATGCATAACGGCTTCGAATAACCGTTTCGGGAAAGCCTTGCTCAATCAGCTTTACGGCCGCCGATTCCCAGTCCATTTTGTCAGAGGTATAAAAATCAAGGTACGGTTTTTGATCAACGCATGCATACCCCAATTCCTTTATTGCCTTATCAACGCAAAGATTATTGTATGGAGTATCATTCGAGCAATGATAGGCGGTATGCGTTGGCGGAGGATTATGGAATATCAAGTCAATGATATGCGATAGGTCTATAGTGCGAATATGTCCTGTCATAAGCATAAAAAACGGATCATAATTCCGCTCTCTTTCACCCTCGGTAAAACAATCCATATCATCGAGCATGAGAAGACCCGGGCGAATTGCGGTGAATTTAGTATTTCCCCTTTCTGCAAATAACCTTCCGATACTTTCACACACCCACTTGTTGAACATGTATCCCCCACCTAGTTCGTTCCCGGGAAATATACCAACGCTTTCTTTGATGGGGAAAAATTCTTGCCAAAAGTCAAAATCATAGTCACGTATTGCATATCCATTTTCGCCGCTCAGTAGAGCTATGGGCATTGGCATACCACCGGAGCTCATATATGCAACATGAGAAACACCGCATTGTGCTGCGGCCGTCATTATATTAGTCATGCCGATAGTCGAAAGCTCTGTATTTCCTGCAAAAAATGTAAGTGCTAAATCATTTCCTCTCAACGCATTTCTAACTTCATCAAGATTCATGAGATTTCCGACTATTTGTTTACAGGGATATGCACATGGCTTGTCATTTATATCAAATACGGTGATGTCATATTTGTCCGCCAAGTACGCACCTACAAGAGATCCATGATTTCCATTTCCGCCGACTATGCATAATTTCGTTTTTTCAGCCATTTTGTTTCTCCATTGCTTTTTCAATATTCTCAACACACTTCTTAATTTCCGGCACAGGATTATCGGGGTTGCCTTCATATTCGAGAATCAGAGGCCCGTCGAAATCAACCGCGTCCAATGTGGTAAATAACAAAGGAAGATCCAAATTCCCGTCTCCCACAGGCACATCCTGATGTGTTCCGGCCCTATTGAAAACAAAATCCTTAATATGAATACCATAGAGGCGACTGCTAAACTTTTTTGCGACCTCAATCGGATCTTCTCCGCTGTCCTGCATCCAGGCAGTATCCAGACAAAGACCGATTTCATCGTCAGTTTGATCGAATAGCTTTTCAAGTGCATCTACGCTGCCGTGCGCATGCTTTCGTCCGTGATTATGTAACGCTACTTTCAAGCCATATTCCCTGCAAAGAGAAGACGCTAATGACAGGTCTTCCGGCAGATCGTTTATCACCAAGACGCTACAGCCAAATCCCTTGAGTGCCTTAAAAAACGCCTTGGCTTGTTCCAGTTCAGGAGGGATTCCCTCAAACCACGAATCTATTCCAATCCCCTCGCTCTTGATTTTGTTTACGAATCCAACAGTATTCTCATCCAGCACATTACAATGGCCTTCAAATATTTCAATATTCTCAATACCGCATTCCTGCGTTTTTTCAATTAGAGATTCCACTGTCTTGAAATTGCGAAGACAGAACGACTGAATGCCAATGACTCTTTTTGATTGCATAAATTCCCTCTCCATATCGATTTATTCGGCTCGGTTCAAACCGGCAAGTTATTCCTAAGTGGGAATTGCCCGTCGATGTGTTACGCAAAGACTTCGCATCCTCGAAACGACATGTGATTCGCGCGGTCGAAATGCTGTAGTATTTCGGGTCGAATGTCGGGATACCGCTGTTCGAGCCAATGAACGTGTTCTGCCATCTCGCCCGCGAGATCCGAGTCGATGGCGCCCCGTTCAATTACAAATCCCGACGTTTCATACCGGCTTTTCTGTTCAGCGATCTCGCGTTGATTCACGACGCCTCCCGGTGTTCTTCAAACTCATCATATATTAATACAAATCTCCCACTTTGTCGATCTCGACAGGCTTGCCGCGGAGGGCGGCGCCTTCGAAAGTATCATCACTGTTACTTCATGCCAAGTGTTTAAGCTTGACGTTTGCATTAGTGAGGAAGTACGTTTTTTGTACTGGTGGACACGGCGGCATGAGGTGTGTCGCTGCCAAACATGATCAGTAAAGGAGATTTGTATTGACTACATCGGCCTCCGGTGAAGCAGCACACCGCATGAAGTGGTACCGTTGTACCATAGAGCTGACGACGCTTAGGGAATTGACACGGCGGAGTGACACGAAGGGGCTCTTCTACTCACTCGGAAACCTACTGTTGGTGGCAGCGACAGCGTATCTCACATACTTCTTTTATGTTCGTGAGATTTGGCTGGGCTTCGGACTGGCTCTCTGGCTGCACGGCACTATTAGAACGGTAGCGACATCCGCGCATCACGAGCTGGCACACGGTACCGTATTCAAATCAAAGTGGCTCGGTGCTTTATTCCTCCGAATATGGTCCCTCCTCCTTATATTCAACTACCACCGTTACAGCTTAAGCCACACCTACCACCACCTTTATACACTCCATGACGAAGCAGATGGCGAAGTAGTGCTGCCGATAAAACTCCCGTCAAAGGTACTCAAGTGGCTTCAACTATTCACATTCAATTTCGAGGGCTTCTTCCGGAGCATGACTGAGAGAATTCGCTTGACCATCACCGGCAAGTACCGTGACGAATGGACGGTAAAAATATTTACTCCGAAGTATGACGCGACGTTCAAACGTGCCATTAGGTTGGAACGGATTCTCCTCGGCCTCCACGTCGCTGTCTTTATCGTGTCTGCTATCTTTGAGCTCTGGATTATTCCTGTGCTGCTTACCCTCGGCATGTATATCGGTCATTGGTGGGGTACGCTCATTGGATCAACCATGCATACCGGTCTGAGAGATAACGTTCCCGACTTCAGGCTATGTTGCAGGACAATCAAGCTCGATCCATTCTCTGGTTTTGTGTATTGGGGCATGCACTATCACATTGAACATCATATGTTCGCCGCTGTACCTTGTTACAATCTTGGAAAGCTCTATCGGTCCGTTGCGACCGACATGCCGGAGCGGAGAACGCTGATAGGCGCGTGGAAGGAAATGGTGGCGACTCAGAAGAGACAGCGGAACGAACCCGAATACCAGTTCGATACGCCGCTTCCGCAGCCGAAAGATGATGCGGCAACGATGGATCCGCTCCGGGCCGATATCGGAGATCTCAAGCCAAGGGATTTTGTCGAGTCGCCGCCGAAGTCGATATAAGGCTCTTCGCCGACAGTACTCACAATCTATTACACCGCGGAGCTCTAGTCGATCCTGTATCAGAACGGCATTCGCCGAAAGACGGGACAGGATACCGTCGGTCCGTTCATTGTTTTGCTATTGCTTGCGGATGTACACGTAGTACGCGCCGCATAACTCGTTACCTGCGTC
>JABGPX010000899.1 GCA_018644745.1 Spirochaetales bacterium | reverse complement strand
ACCGACGGCTGTCATTAATTCGATTACCAAACTCTCACCGGCCCGGAGTTGGCAGTGCGGATACAACGTCAATATGCGGCTCCAGGCAGGGATGCTCAAGGAACCGGAGAAACGGAAAAAAATCGCGGCACTCATGGACAGCTATTTCTCGCGCGGCGGGCAAGAGATGCAGATAAACTGTGTTTCGTCAGAGGAACTCCACAAGGCTCAAGCACATCCTGAGGAGTACAAAGACCTGGTGGTCAGAGTTGCCGGATTCAGTGAATTCTTTACCCGTCTGAGCCCGGATATACAGGCGGAACTGATCGGCCGCGAAGAGCATTCGGTCTGAGCCGGATCGCTTGAACCTGAGATTGAGAGAGAATAGATCAACGATATTTCCTTTGAGTTTGTACCGAGAGAGATCTGAACCACCTCTGTGCAATCCGCATTCGCCATATTTGTGGATCACCCGCGGCCGATAAATCCCGGGTACAGGCTCATCCCACCGTCGATGTAGATCGTGGTGCCCGTCACGTAGTCGGAAGCGTCAGAGGCCAGCCACGCTACAGCCCGGGCAACGTCCTCCGGCTCGCCGATCCGGCCGTACGGCATCAGATCAAGCAACTGACTTTTGTATTCCTCAGGAGAAGTGATCTTCTCTACGTTCATCGGCGTTCTGATCGCGCCGGGAGATACGGCATTTATTCTGATCTTTCGCCCTGCATACTCCTGCGCAAGGGTTTTCATCAGCATCATCACACCGCCTTTGGCGGCGGCGTAGTTGGCGTGGCCTTCCCACGGAATCAGATCGTGGACCGAGCTCATGCAGATTATTTTGCCTGCCGCGGTCGACACGTTCGTATCGATGCCTTGCCCGATAAATGTTTTGACTGCCTCGCGGCAACAGAGGAACTGGCCTGTCAGATTGACGTCGATGACGCGCTGCCACTGTTTAAGCGTCATTTCGTGAAAAGGTGCATTAAGCTGAATACCAGAGTTGGGCACACAAATATCGATCCTGCCGAACTCCGATATCGCGGTGGCAAACATGTCCGTAACCTGCTCTTCTACGGCAACATCAGATCCGTGAATTGCGGCGCGGCCGCCGAATTCCCGAATGGATGCGGCGACCTCCTCTGCGCCTGTCTTATCGGAGAAGTAGTTGACCAAAACATCAGCGCCGGCCCGGGCAAGACCGATGGCGACGGCCGCTCCCAGGCCTTTGCTTGCTCCGGTTATGACGGCCTTCTGGCCTTCTAGGTCGGCGGGTATCTTCACTTCGGGCATATTATTCGGAGGTGTCCAGCTCACGCTCTATAAAACCACCGATGCCTTTGACTGTCAAGCTTTCCTGTCGCCACGTCCGTGCCTTGGAGCCATTTTAGAAATCGATTATAATGTGCATGAGAAGCGCCTCGTATGGATCGGGGCTTGGAGGTATGCATTGAATAAATGGCTGAAAGAATTTGATCTTGAAGGAAAAGTCACTGTGATCACAGGTGCCGGAGGCGAGCTATGCGGCGCTATGGCGAGGGCGTTTGGGGAAATGGGCGCGCGGGTGGCACTCCTCGACTTGAGCGGGGAGTCTGCGTCAAAAAATGCCGATATTATTAAACAACACGGTGGATCGGCGAACGCCTTTGAGTGCAACGTTCTTGACTCAGACAACCTGAAACAGGTATGCAGCGCGATCGAAGACGCCTGGGGAATACCGGATATTCTCATAAATGGGGCGGGGGGCAACCACCCTTCCGGAACTACAGACTTGGAGCAGTACAACGAAGGTGATGCCGAGAATCCCGATATAAAAACTTTTTTTGATCTTGAAGAGGATGGGGTACGAGCGGTTTTCGACCTCAACTTTCTGGGCTCATTCATTCCGACACAAGTGATCGGACGGCGGATGATCGAAAGAGGAAGAGGAGCGATACTCAACATTTCATCGATGAACCACTACACGCCCCTAACAAAAATACCCGCGTACGCAGCAGCGAAGGCAGCGATCGCCAATTTTACCGCGTGGCTCGCCGTACACTTTGCTAAAACCGGGGTTCGGGTAAACGCCATCGCTCCTGGTTTCCTAATGACCGAGCAGCTCAAGTTTCTGCATATCGATCAACAGACCGGAGAACTCACGCCCCGAGCCAAGAAAGTGATTGCGCACACCCCTATGGGAAGATATGGCGACCCAGAGGAGCTAATCGGCGCGGTAATCTGGCTGTTGTCCGATGCGGCCCGTTTTGTAACTGGCGTGACTGTGCCGATAGACGGTGGATTTTCATCATACTCGATTTAGGGCTACTCCTCCGGGGTCAATAATCGGCCGCCTTATACCCGCCCATGCTCGGTGCGCGCGATGATCTCGTCCTGCAGGTCGGGTGCTAACTCGGTGACTCGGTGAAGTAGGCGGTATAGCGGCCACGCGTATTGTGAGACTGCGGTAGCGATCGGGATCCGCCTTGGCGGCGAGTAGATCTTCTCTTCGCACAACGTTGAACTGGGCGTGAATGATCCCGAGTTTCACAAGGACGCGAAGTAGATTGGAAAATCCATCCCGCCCTTCCGCCGACTCGAAGAGCTTCGGCAGAAACTTCAGGTTGAGCAGAGTCCCGTTGCTCCCATGCATCGATGGCATATAATCTGTTCAATTATTCCACGATCATCTCATACTTCTCAATCCAGTCGTTGGTTACCACTTTTATTGCACATTCCGGCGGAGCTTCATAGTGAATGTATATTCTATTACTTTCAATTCTCCATTCTACTTTAATATTGCCCATTTTAGTAACAACTTCTCCCTGAGCATACGTCAGATTGCAAGGTATGGGACTTACTTCATATTCATATCCATAACCATTGTCAGATAGCTTAACGCCTAGAATTATCCTTGTAAAAAAGTATATTGGCGTTGATGACCAGGCGTGGGTATGACTTCTGGTTGGAAAATCGGCAGGACCATAGGATGTCCCAGGCAAAACTTCCCACACTGTCGTAGAACCAGCCACTATCATTCGCGTGTATGCATGAACGATCTCATCAATAATCAACGTATGATAATTTGCCTTTTCATAAGCTTCATACAAATATTGTAATGAGAATGGAGAGGCAATTTCATTTAATTGATCTGTATTCTTTATTAATCTTTCCGGTTCACTGCAGAATCCGTACAAATAGGCTACTGCTAGCGTTATCATTGATCTTGACGAAAGATTATCTGTGTTATCAGGATAGGAACCTTCACTATAGTAGCTATTAACAGACTTAACTAATTCAGTTTTATATTTCATACAATAACTTTTAAATTCTAAGTCGTCTATTAAGTCTGCCAAATATATGCCATCCTCTAATGCTGCTCCTAGCATTATAGAATTAAATAACATCGTACTTCTGCCCTGCCAGTCAACATCGCCCCAATCAAACATATTCCAAAATTGTGCTTCAAATAGCCCCTCTTTATTAATATACTTTTGGGTATTTCTTAAATTCTTTTTAAAATCGCACCAAATTTCTTTAATATAATCCAAATCTCTACTATATAGGTAATAATCTTTGATAGCCATATTCCATAAAAAACTCCAAACCGGAATTGTAGTAGGTTCACAGTAGCTAGGTACACAAGCTGCTACTAAATCTTGAATTTCAAGACTTTCTGCTGCTAAAGATATGGATCGTTTTGCTAAATCATATGCACCAAATGCAGTATACGCAAAAAGTGCTTCGTTGCGCATGTCACCTACCCAACAATTTTGTTCATATAAAGGACAATCTGTAAACGTATCTTCCATACATAGTTCTAACGTTCTCATAGACATATCCCATATTTTATTAATAACTTCATTACTTGTTTTAAATAATGCTCTGTTTTTGACAGGATAAACAGACTCCTTCATCACTACGCTATTAATATTGATATCACCAAAAACTCTTACAATTGCATATCTTCCCCCACGTCTCTTTAGGCTTGTAAAAGTTGTGACATCTTCATCAACTATAATTGAAAAACCGTTTCTATAATAAGTACCCGCTTGAGTTGTATGTTGTATAACACCATCTTCTCTTATATACTCAACTAGATACACATCAATTTTCCCTTTTTCAAAAGCTTCTATTTCCAGGTCTATATACCCTATGCTTTGTGTCTTCAAATCATAGATATATTCCTTTCCCATTTCTTCTGAAAAACCTGCGTGAAATAGAGGATAAGGATCATAAAGTGGATTGATGCGGTCTTCAAAAATATAATTCTCATCAGATTTCAGGGCCAATAACTGTTCTTTATCAGAAACTCTTTTTATATTTTCAAGTCCCATCAT
>JABGPX010000897.1 GCA_018644745.1 Spirochaetales bacterium | reverse complement strand
CTGATTATTTTTCAGAGGAGAACCCGTATTACATCATCCATCGTTTCGGCGAGATGAAAAGTTATTCCCTTTTTGATATTCTCCGGAATCTCATCAAGATCCTTTGAGTTCTGAGCTGGAATTATGAGGGTTTTTACTCCATTTCTCCTGGCGGCGATGGTTTTCTCTTTTAATCCGCCGATAGGATGTACTGATCCGCTGAGAGACAGCTCTCCAGTCATCGCGACGTTTTTTTTGAGGCTTTTGTCCATCGACAGAGAGAGTAGGGCCGATGCCATGGTAATTCCCGCAGATGGGCCATCTTTTGGGGTCGCGCCCGCGGGAATATGAAGGTGTATCGAGTTACATTCAAAGAAATCCGGTGCCACGCCGTGGCGCTCCGCGATATGCCGAACATACGTATACGCGATATTTGCAGATTCCTGCATAACGTCTCCCATCTGGCCTGTAAGTTTGAATCCGCTGGTGCCCGGGTTGTTTACAGCCTCGATTACCAAAACATCCCCTCCGTAATTCGTCCATGCCAGGCCCACAGCCATTCCCGGCTTCTGCGGTGCCTTCAGTTTTTCATGGCTGAAAATCGGCTGACCGAGATAATCCGTCAGCATTTCGGGAGTCATTGACATTGGTTTCTTTATGTCATCAAGAATAATCTTCTTTGCTATTTTCCTATGTATTTTATCGAGGGCTTTCTCGTAATTTCTCATTCCCGCTTCACGAGCATATCCGTTTGCGATGGCCAGCAGTGAAGATTTTTGATATCTGACCTGACTCCGTTTCAAACCCGCTTTGGTCAGGGATTTTGGAATAAGATATTTCCGCGCTATCGCCAGTTTTTCCTCTGCGATATAACCTGCGAGTTGTATAACTTCCATTCTGTCCAACAGCGGTCGAGGTATTGAGTCGAGAGTATTTGCAGTCGCGATAAACAATATATTGGAAATATCGAAAGGAAGATCGAGATAGTGGTCTCGGAACGCGATATTCTGCTCCGGATCCAAAACTTCGAGGAGAGCGGATGAAGGGTCTCCCTGATACGATGCGCCAAGTTTATCTATTTCATCGATCATAAAAACAGGGTTCTTTGTTTTTACAATTTTCAGTCCCTGGATGATCTTCCCGGGCATGGCGCCGACATAGGTCCGCCGGTGACCTTTTATTTCTGCTTCGTCCCGCATACCGCCGACAGAAAAACGGAAAAACTTCTTTCCGAGTGCCCTCGCTATAGATTTGCCGACAGACGTCTTGCCGACTCCAGGAGGACCGACAAGACAGATAATCGAACCCTTAGTATCTTTCTTGAGCTTCCGCACCGCGAGGAACTCCAGAATCCGCTCTTTTACATCTTCTAAACCATAATGATCTGCGTCCAGAATATTCTGCGATTCCACGAGGTCAAAATCTTCAGTTTCCGGGTCCTTCCAGGGAAGCGAAACAATAGTGTCCAGGTAATTGCGAGTTACGACAAACTCAGATGCGTTCGGATCCATGAGGCTGAACTTTTCTAGTTCCTGGTCAACCGCCTCCTGAACTTCTTCGTCGAGCTCGAGTCCATCCGTAATTTCTTTGAACCGTCGGTGTTCGCTGCTTTTCGCATCAGTGGGCAATCCCAACTCTTCTTTGATTGTCTTGAGCTGCTCTTTGAGAAAATATTCTCTCTGACTCTTTTCAATTTTCTCGTTTATCTGTTTCTGAATTTTCTGCTGTATTCTAAGGAGCTCTTGTTCCTTCTTGATAAATATGAGCACCTGCTCCATCCGGTTCCGAACATCCTGGGTTTCCAGGATTTTCTGCTGACTATTCCTATCAAGGCTGAGAATCGATGTAATGAAATCCGCAATTTTCCCGGGTTGATCGATATTCACCATATTCAGCCGCATCTCTTCAGAAAACAGAGGATTATTCTGAGACAACTGCTTCATCTCCGAGATGAGTGAGCGGGTATAGGCCTTAACCTCGTTACTCGACACATTTTTATCATCGAGATATTCAACTGCCGCTGCCAGAGGTGTCTTCCCCGAGATAAACTTCTTCACCTTGAATCGTTTGATGGTAGAAATGAAGATATTGATGCCGCCGTCAGGTAGATTGATCTTCTTAACGATTTTGGCGGCGGTACCGATTCTGTAGAGCTGATCAGAGGATGGGTTTTCCGCGTCCCTTTCCAGCGAAAGCAGCATGCCAAACATGCTGTTCGTAGACATGCTCTTCTCTACGAGGCTAATGCTGTTCTGGTCGCCGACTAATAACGGCGTGAACAAACCCGGAAAAATGGGATTGCCTGTCAGAGGGAGGATAAGTAGTTTTCCGGGAAGCATCTGTTCGGCAGGAATGATGTCACCGCCGCCAGGGAGTATAGTGTTGCTATTTTTCTCGTCGCTCATGGTTACCGTCGCTGTTTTTAGTATGTTTTACTTAAAGTAATAATTTGATCGTCGATCTTCAATAGCAGCCGTACATTCAGTATCATATTAACATGCCAAGGAATCAGATTACCGAAGGAATTATTCTCAAAAGCGGTCGAATTGGTGAGATTCATAAGTCCCTTACTCTTCTCACGGCTGATCTGGGGCTGGTGAATCCGATTGCACACGGCGCGTACAAGGGTAAGAGCAAGCTTGGCGGAGTCACGGAGATTTATTCACGCTCCCGATTCTATCTCTATCACGATCCCGTGAGAAACAATTATAAGGTTTCCGATATTCAGCCCCTCGCGATATTTGAGAATCTACGGGGAGATCTACAGAAATTCTACATCGGCTCATTATGGTCTGAGGTGGTGATAAAAACCTACGCCGGCGGTGGTGACTACGCCGGCGTTTATCATCTGCTCCGCGAGGGACTTGAATTGCTCGATGGCTGCGAAAATACAAAAAATCTGACCGTACTCGCTCTTTTTCTTTATCGCTACATCGAAAGTTTGGGATACCTGCCGGATTTCAGTTCCTGCTCCGGATGCGGTGCTCGGCTCACCGATGATGCGGTATGGTATCTCGGCGGAGATGGCGGAATGCGGTGCGCCCGCTGCGGTAATCCGGATCTTCCGTCGCTGTCCGCAGGAGCAAGACGGTATCTGCTGTATGCCACCTCACGGCGTATGACCGAATTGCTCAAGGTAGATCTAGATGCCGTGTCGAGAGCAGAACTGAAGCGCGTCATGATTTCTCTTATTCAGCACGTAATAGGCGGACCACTTAATTCGGTGAAGAGCGCCGGAGGAATACTGTGAGAGCGTTTCTTGCTATTCCTATTTCCGAGGAGCTGAGGAGTTCCCTCCACGCCCAGATCGGAGATCTGAAAAAGCAATATCCAATGTGCAAATGGGTAGACATGAGGAACTATCACATCACATCTCTTTTTTTGGGAACTCTTGAAACGGAGCAGGTTAAAAAAGTGTGCAATGCTCTTGAGGCGATGTGCCTATCCTGCGGTGGGGATATCTCTCTCGACAGACTCAATTGTTTCCCAAATTGCTCCCGACCAGCAACAATTGTCGCCGGATTGCATGATTCTTCCGAGATCACGCTAAAAGTATACGGAGAGGTTTCCCGGGTTTTCAGCGCGTATGCGGATAGACGAAAATATTCACCCCACATTACTCTGGCCAGGGTAAGACGTGGAAGCCGTGTGCGCAACTTTGAACCACCCGGAATAGGGCCTTTCGGCAAATTTACCGTGGAAAGGTTGGTGCTGTACGAGTCCCGGCTCGAAGCGGGAGGTGCGGTATATTCGGAGGTTCATTCGGTTCCTATTTCACCCGGGAACGGGGCCTTGCAATAAGCATTTAATTCATCCAAAGTATGGCTGGCTATATATATGAGTACTGACTGGTATAAGAAACCCATCGATCCGACTGAAGTACGAGAATTGTCGGAACGCCACGGAATAAATCTCCTCACTGCGTCAATTTTTGCGAGACGGGAGATCATCGATCCCGGCGAAATAAAGTATTTTCTCGAAGGCGATCTGTCTTTGACCCATTGCCCATTTCTATTTCACGAGATGGATCAAGTAATCGAGCGCATTATTCAAGCGCGTGACGAGGGCGAGAAGGTTAAGGTCTTTGGCGATAGAGATGCCGACGGAATTACTTCAACGGTTCTCATGGTTGAGGCTCTGCGCAGAATGGGAATTGAAACAGATTGGGCACTTCCTCAGGGTGATGCTCCTTACGGCCTCACCAAAGATTCTGTGGATTCTTTCGCGGCTGCCGATGGCACCCTTCTTATAACCGTTGACTGCGGAATATCTAACCATGAGGAAATTGCTCTCGCCAGCTCCCTTGGTATCGACAC
>JABGPX010000699.1 GCA_018644745.1 Spirochaetales bacterium | reverse complement strand
GTCTACGGTTATAGATCTGCGGCCCAGACTCGGCCAGATCGAAACAAATCCGCAGTTTGCCCAAGTTGTGCCTCCGACCGAAATGGTCGTGCTTGTCACGCTGGAAACAAAGGTTGGAGATGTGGAAGGAATGATGAACTTCTGCATTCCTTACATAACTATCGAAGCTATAGTAAGCAAACTTACGGCTCAATACATGTATTCAACCGTGCGACGCGGCACCACAACTGAAAACATGCAGGTGCTCAGAGATCAGCTCAATGCGGTAGGCATGCAAGTGGTGGCAGAAATCGGAACTATGGATATAACTATGCGGGATGTTCTCTCTCTTCAAAAAGGAGATGTCGTCCGCCTGCAGAATGTTCGGGTGAACGATCCTATGGTTCTGCGGATTGGAAACAAGAAAAAATTCCTTTGCCGGCCCGGGCGCGTAGGCAACAAAATTTCGGTGCAGATTAGCGATCAGCTGGAAGAAATTACTAACGAAGAGTTCGAAGAGCTCGCGGCTGAAGGAGAAGAGTAAAATGAGTGATGGATCCCTATCTCAAGATGAAATAGATGCATTATTGCAGGGAAGCGGGGGATTTGATGTCGACACCCCGAGCGCAGCACCAGCTCCAGCAGCCGCGGCACCGACGGGCATCGATACCGCCGCGTTTGAAGAATTCTTAACGGGGCACACGCCGTCGCAAGCGGCAAACCTGACAAACATGATCGGCAAGGACGTTACGATAGGCGCTCCGCAGATTGAAATTATTTCTAACGGAACCTTTGTGTCGTCTCTTCCGCCGGAGGTCGTTCAGATAATTCTGAATTTTTCCGGCGGAGCCGCCGGATCTCATTCATATCTTTTCACCAGCGAGATCGCCACTACTATCGCGGGGCTAATGATGGGACAGGAAGAGATAGAGCTCAATGAGGCCGCTCTTTCAGCATTAGAGGAAGCCGGGAATACTATGGCCGGCTCAGTAGCCACAGCGATGAGCGAACAGCTTTCTCTCGATATATCTACCGAGCCTGCTCAGAGCAGGACCATCGCCGCCAACAATGTGGAAGCACCCGACGGTGAGTTCGTAAAAGTGACATACCCGGTAACCATCGAAGGACAGGACGAGTCTCAGCTCATGGAATTGTTTGATATGAGCATAGCCTCGTTGGTTGGAGCTCCGGCCGCGGCTGCGGCGCCGGCGGATGCTGCACCTGCCGGTGGGCTATTCGACGGAGGCGGTCTCGGGGATGACTCCCTCTTCGGGGGAGCCATGGATCAATCACCCCTCGATATGGGTTTTGGCGGCCAGGGTGCACCAAATGTTCAGGCAGTGCAGTTCCCGGCTCTCGGTAACAGCGTGCCCGGAAGCGATCAGGGGAATATAGGTCTTCTCATGGATGTATACATGGAGATGACCGTCGAACTCGGTAGGACAAAAAAACTCATTCGAGATATACTGGGAATGGGTGAAGGTACCATTATAGAGCTGGATAAGCTGGCCGGTGAGCCGGTTGATATCCTTGTAAATCATAAACTCATCGCAAAAGGTGAGGTTGTAGTTATTGACGAGAATTTCGGAGTTCGAGTTACGGAGATTGTAGATCCAATGGATCGAGTTTCCGACATGTAAAATTACGTTAACCTGGGGGGGGGGACGTGAATAAATTATCTGCTCTTTTGCTGATGCTGGTGCTCTGCGCCGTATCAGCCGGCGGTGTCTTTGCACAGGACGCACCGCCTGACACAGCCACAGATGAAACTACTCTGACAATTAGCGGAAATCAGGAGGATGGAGCGCCGGAAGACGAACCTCTTGATGTTTTTAATGCCTGGGATTTCATCCGCATGGCATTGATTCTCGCCGCGGTTGTCGCCGTAATATATGGTATTTTTTTCATTTTGAAAAAAACCGGCGGTACTAAATTCCAGGAAACCCGACTTATGCGAGTTTTGTCTTCGAAAGCCCTTGCGGGATCACGAGCTTTGCATCTTGTGGAAGTGGGAAACCAGATATTTCTGATAGGTACATCAGACACCGCCGTCAATCTTGTATCAGAAATACTGGACAAAGAGACTCTTGACGGTCTTCGTCTGCAGGCCGCCGGCACAGAAGCAACAGAAAGAAAAAATTTCGGCGAAATATTGTCTCAGGTTTTTAATAAATCTGGTATTTCAGGGCATGTCGATGAAAAAGCGGCGGATGCCGCTGGATTTCTCAAACAGCAACGCCAACGGGTTAAAAACATGTAGGAGGAACATGTGTTAGTATAAGCACGCACGTGCACTGGGGGGGGAATGAAACGACTAATATTATTGAGCATGATAATGCTCATCGTCGGAGGATCGGCACAAGTTTTCGCGCAGGACAGGCCCGAGGTGGCTGACGGCGGTTTTGTGGTCGATGGCCTGGCAGTTCCGTTTGTAGATATAAATATCCGACAGCCCGAAAACAACAGCGAGGTAGCTCTATCGCTGCAGCTGCTTCTGCTGCTCGCCGTACTTACTCTTTCACCTTCAATCATTTTACTGATGACCTCATATCTGAGGATCGCGATAGTTTTTGATTTTATAAAAAGATCGTTATCTCTACAGCAGGTGCCTCCAACGCAGGTCCTTCTCGGCATAGCGCTGTTCCTGACCATTTTCATCATGTGGCCGACCTTTACGGAAATATATGAGGAAGCGTTTCAGCCTTTTGCCGCAGGTGAAATCGCAATCGAAGAGATGGTTGATCAGTCCCTTGGTCCGCTACGGCTGTTTATGTATAGGCAGCTCAATGGCAAGCACGATTCTATCGGTCTTTTTATGAAAATGCGGGGGCTGCCTCAGCCGGAGAATTTTTCCCAGGTGCCGACATACGTGCTTATTCCGGCATTTGTGCTGAATGAACTGACTATCGCGTTCAAAATAGGAATTTTGCTGTTTATTCCATTTATCATTATCGATATGGTCGTGGCTTCCACGCTCATGTCGATGGGAATGATCATGTTACCCCCGGTCATGATTTCCCTTCCGTTCAAGCTCATTCTTTTCGTGCTGGTCGACGGCTGGGGTCTAATCACACAGCAGCTCATCGCCAGCTTTAAATTATTTTAGGAGGTTATGTTTATGTTCCTGGGAACCGCGGTCGCGTTATTTAGATCCAGCATACTGCAGATACTCATGCTCGCAGCTCCCGTTCTGCTTATCGGTATGGGAGTCGGGCTTATTGTTTCGGTATTTCAAGCAACCACCTCCATTCAAGAGCAGACGTTGACCTTTGTACCGAAAATCGCTGCGATTATGATGTCACTCTTCATTTTTGGCCCATGGATGGTGTCGAGCCTAACGCAGTTCACAATGAGAATAATCGAGATGATCCCAGAGATGGCCAATTAGTAAAGGAAGTATGAAGACCGGATGAATTTCGAAGAGATTATTGAATTCGCACAAATTTTCCTCCTCGTTCTCGTCCGGGTGTTTGCTATCCTCCGTATTTCCCCGCTCATCTCCTCGGGATCAACACCTGGCATTGTGCGTGCCGGACTGAGTTTCTTTACTGCAGCGGCGGTCTTTCCCGGTGTGCTCGAAGCAGGATATCCAATTCCCGATGACGGGCTGAGCTATGCTCTTCTCGTAGGCGGCGAGGCTCTCGTCGGCATTATCACCGGATTTTTTCTGGTGCTTGCGTATTCGAGTTTTCTATTAGCTGGGCAGTTCTTTTCTCTTCAGATGGGGTTTGGTGCATCGCAGGTATACGACCCGCTTGCTCAAATTCAAATTCCTCTTATGGGTCAATTCATCAATATTTTAGCTATGTATATATTCGTTGGGACCGGCGGATTTCAGAAAATCTTCCTGTTTGGAGTTGAGAGGTCTATCGCGAGCGTTCGAGCAATAGATTTTGTTATTGGTAAAGATTATATCCTGCGAACTATTTTTGGCGGCCTTGCCCGAATTTTTGAGCAGGCTATGATCATCGCGTTTCCGATTCTTGGTACACTTTTTCTTGTATCGATGACCATGGGATTGCTTGCCAAAGCAGCTCCTCAGATGAATCTGCTCATGTTGGGATTTCCCATCGCAATTAGTGTGGCATTTCTTATCATGTTTCTCACAATACCATTCCTCGTCGAATCTTTTGGCCGGGTTATCGACGCCAGTTTCGAGGGAATCCTCCGTATTTTTGCAGCGGGCGCCGCGGGCGCCGCGGGCGCGCCTGGAGGCGGCTCATGAAGGCATTAGAATTACTGCCGCTGGGTGGAAGAATCATCGAGCTTGAACCATCGAGATTCGGTATCGATCTTCAATGGTTCGCCGCGGAAGATGAAGGCCGTACAGAGGA
>JABGPX010000360.1 GCA_018644745.1 Spirochaetales bacterium | reverse complement strand
TAATCGGCAATCCAATCCGGTGGATCCGGCCGTGGATCAATGATGTCCGTGCCTTGCAGACGCAGTTTCTGCTTGCGTTCGTTGAGATCATTCCACGCCGCCCAGACAGGCACCTCGGGCATTTCCCATCCTTCCATCACCTGTTTCTCCATGGCCCGAATGCGTGATGCATACTGAGGAAACCATGCGAGGTTGATCTGCTCGAGCGGATCGTTTCGAAGGTCATAGAGCTCACAGATGTCTTCCTCGGTATGGATATACTTGTACCGCTCATCTCTCACCATCCGGCATGGATCGAGGCTGTGGTAGTACTCCGAGTAAATGTGATCCTGAATTGATTCCCCCTCGAATGTGGGCCGTATATCTTTTCCTTCGACTGAACAGGGTGGCTCGATACCGGTCATTGCCATGATTGTTGGCAGGAGATCGATGTTGCTGATAAGGGCATCGCTCCGGCCGCCGGCGGGTACAACACCGGGCTGTGAAATGATGAGGGGAATCCCGACGGCGTCCTCGAAAAAGGTGTGCTTCTCGCAGATACCGTTCTTGTATAACATCTCGCCATGATCGGCGGTATAGACGATGAGGGTATCTTCGCTCAGGCCCGCGTCTTCGACGGCCTCTATCAACCGGCCGACGCAGTAATCCGTATACGTGACAAAGCCAAAATAAGCTGCGATCGAGCGGCGGATCATTTCCTCAGACAGATTCCACAGTTCATAGTAATTGACTCGCTCGATTACCCGGCGCGGCTTGTCTTTAAAGGTGACGTTGTAATTCGGCAGTTCGCCGATGTTATCAGGATCATATAGATCGTGAAACCGCGGCGGCGCGCACCACGGCGGGTGGGGTGCCCGGAATCCGGCATAGAGGAAAAAGGGAGACTCCGGGTCTCGGTCGGTGAGGAATTTGAGACAGTCATCAACCACCAGCGAGTCGAACATCTTTCCCTCATCGTAGGGGAAGGGCTCTCCTTCGACATTGCGATAGCTATGTTCCCACATCTCCGAAATGATATGTGCGGAGTTATATCGCCTGCTTACTTTTTCTCCGACGGCCTTGCTGTATGAGCCGGCGGTTATGCCATACGACTCGAAACCCAGGGCGTTAAAGTGATCATTGCCTTCAACATGCTGGTCGGCGTGCATGAACCCGGCACCCATCGTCTGGTACCCGCCTTGGCGCAGACAGTCGACCAGGGAGGGCGTCGCAGGATCGATGGATGTTCGATAGGATTTCCCCGACCTATGCCTGACATTGTTGTGAGTAACCACGCCGTTGGTGTGAGGGTGGGTGCCTGTTATCCAAGCTACTCGTGAAGGACCGCACAGCGGTGAGGCGCAGAAGGCGTTCTCATAAAGCAAACCTCCCGACGCGAGCTTATCCAAGTTGGGTGTTTGAACGATCTCGTGGCCGTAACACCTGGCTACCGCCCGGCTATGCTGATCGGACATAAGGAAAAGTACGTTGGGTTGCCGTTTTGCCATTGGTGTTACTCCCGTTATTCAAATGCAGCTGGTGTCTAGAGGTGCTGAATGGTAGAAGCTCCAATCCAGGCTGTCAACTATAGGACGCGAAGATCGTCGAGCTCTCGGCAGCACCTCCCCTTTTTCTTTAGCTTCACACAATCATCATAATCCCATCGCATACATTACACATAACAAAACTACTATATTAACGAACGACTATACAAGGAGACCAGGATGAATAAAAAAATTCGGCTTTGCCTTATTTTAACTGCGTTGATATTTCCTCTTTCATCAGTATGGCCACTTACGATGGATGAGGTTCTTGCTGATGTGGAGAATACCTATGAAGTAATAGCTGCGAAAGCCGCGATAGAGTCTATTCGCCGGCAAATAACCGAGTTGGCTTTCCCCGGAGATATGACATTTTCCTTTCAGCCTGACGCTGATGTAATTACACCGACAGAGGGACCTTTTGCGGATGTTGTTGATCTCTCGGGTTCGATATCGATTTCGGTTCCCTTGGGCCTTTCAGACATGAAAGAGCAGGCACTGGCCTCAGCGAATAATTCCCTCAGTCTGGCCCAGATCAATCTGCAAACGGTCGGGGATGCTATGCTGCTGAAGCTGTATGTCCTGTACCAGGATGCCTGGCTTGCTCAGGAAGAGCAGGCTGTATTGCAGCTGGAACTTGACGCCGCGAGAACCACCTATGACGTGAAACGCCTGCTTTTTGAAAGCGGGAAGATCGCCCTTGTCGAGTTGGCCCAGGTCGAAGATGAGCTCCGAAGACGGGAAGCCGATCTGCTGAAAGGCCGGCTTGAATACAGGTTGACTTCCCTAGAACTTAGTTTGGCCCGAGGCTTATTGAAGATTAAAGGTGAGACGCCTGACAATGCCGATGAAACAGAAGCTCTCCAGGCATATCTTGAAAGCGGCGGCGAGCTTCCGCGACCTGGCAAGCTCGAGGCGTGGGTAGGGGAAAACCACCCTGATGTAATCCAGCAGCTTAAAAAAATTTGGCAAGTGGAAAGCTCTATCGCCGAACTTGCAGGTATGGATTTCACCGCAACTGTGCGGACGAATGTGAGTGCTTATTCGCACACCGGTTCTGTCAGCTACAACATAGATTCATCGACCCTCGCCGGCAGCTATTCATTTCCTATCTATACCTTTGGCGATGATAAACTTTCTAATCAATCATCATGGACCGTCGGCCTGTCGGTGAACCTCGGCTTCACCACCGCGAAAAGCGCCGATCTCGAGGTGGCTTCTCTCAAGCTCAGCTTGGAAATGGAACTCGCCCGGCTGAGCTCTATCAAGGAAACTTTGTATTTCCAGCTTCGTTCGAAATACCAGCAGTATCTCGTGGCCGTGGAAGCGTCTGATCAGTCCATACGAAACCTTGATAGATCAACGGCCGATTTTTCACTTGTACAAGACCGGTGGGAAAAGGGACAGATAACCGAAAACGAGCTGCTCGAAGCCGAAGCCCGGTATGAACGCGCGCGGCAGTCTGCCGTTGCAGCGCAGATTGGAGTGTACAAGGCCGAGATGGCCGCCGCGGTAAATGCCGCATATCTGAGTGAATATTTTACAGAAGGAGAATGACAAATGGCTAATAAAAAGAAAAGAGTAATTCTGGTTCTTGTGATCGCAGTGCTGGTCCTCGGAGGAGCCGCCACGGTGTATCTCCTGAAAGGCGCACCGGCTAATACCGTGGAATCCGGAGACGATCAGATCCTTACCCTTGAAGTAAAGGAAGGAACTGTCGCTGTGAGAGTGGAAGGTCCGTCGGTTGTCGAACCCTACCGGTCGCAGGATATTCGATCCCAGACTTCGGGCATGGTACTTTTTGCTCCCGTGGCAGGTGATGAGTTTTCCGCGGGCGAGGTAATTATCAAAATAGACAATACTGATCAGATCAACGTTACACGCCAGGCTGAACTCAACGTGGAGCAGGCCCAGCTAGATTTAAGGAAAACTGAGTTGGCTGCTGCTGCTGCGAAGGCCGATCTTACGGAGAAGGAAGGGCTGCTGCAGAACGGCGCAGTGTCAAGAGACCAGGTAACCGGCGCGAAAGAGGCCGTGGAAAACAGCGATCTCGCCCTCAGCGGAGCTAAGCTTAAAGTCGGACAGACTGAGCTCCTATTGGAAAAAGCGCAAGCAGAGCTCGCGGGTACACAGATTACCGCTCCATTTGACGGCATTGCTCTCAAGAGCTCAGTAAACACGGGCGATCTTGTCAATTCCGGCGCCCTTCTTCTTACATTTGCTGACGTTTCCAAAGTGAGGCTCCAGGCGGAGGTAGATGAGTTTGATATAGGGAAAATACGTCCGGGCATGTCGGTGACCGTTACCGCCGACGCGCTTGGAGATGAAAGCATGAAGTCGAAGGTTGAGCGGGTGAGCCCTTCCGCGGAAGTAATAAACAATATATCGATATTCAGTGTTTCCACGGTTCTTTCTAATAGTGATTTTCAGCTAAGACCGGGTATGAGCGCCGATCTCTCTATCCTTATAAGTTCGGATAAAGGAATTGTCGTGCCAAGCAAGATTGTATCGACGGTTCGTGACCGGAGTTACATAAAGGTATATGAGAATGACGAAGTGGTGACCAAGCGGGTTACCGTCGGCGCCGACGACGGTGTTAACACCGCCGTACTCGACGGGCTGGAAGCCGGCAGCGTCGTGGTACTTCCGGCCGCGGCGGTATTTACTCTGTCATCTGTTCAGACTTCCACGGGCACCTCGATAGTTCCAATCACAGTTCCTGGAACTGGAGGATCGAAATGATCGAGATCAGCAGCATAAGCCGCCACTACCAAATGGGGCCGACTACTATCAAAGCG
>JABGPX010000655.1 GCA_018644745.1 Spirochaetales bacterium | reverse complement strand
AACTACAAAGTTCGGATCGGCTCGCCTGTCGGGCAGCTTCTAGATGAGTGTGGTGGATTTTCTAAAATACCGGAGAAAATCGTAATGGGCGGTCCGATGATGGGTTTTACCATTCTCGATCTCGATACTCCTGTTACAAAAGGTACTTCAGGCATACTGGCCCTTACGGCCTCAGAGATACATTCAGCGCGGCAGACCGCTTGTATTGGTTGCGGAGGATGCGTGTCTGTCTGCCCGATTGGCCTTAATCCCACAAAACTTTTTAAGCTTATCGATCATATGGAATATAACGCCGCGGTCGAGGCCGGTTTGATGGATTGCAAGGAGTGCGGCTGCTGCAGCTATATTTGCCCCGCACACATTCCTCTTGTTCAAGGGATGCGTCTCGGGAAGAGGATCTATTTGAAAAATAAAAAAAAGGTCAAAGCATGATCGAACTTGAAAAAAAACGCATAACCACCTCTCCACAGATACACCGGCCTGAATCTACCACGACAGTAATGTGGTCAGTCGCGGCTTGCCTCGTTCCCGCCGCCGTGTGGGGCATCTATGTATTCGGCCTGCGTGCTCTGGTGGTTATTCTTGTTTCTATCGGCGCTTCAGTGCTTTGCGAACTAAGCCTCGGACTGGTCTTAAAACGAAATACAATCGCCGACGGCAGTGCCGTTCTCACTGGGCTTCTTATCGGCTTCAATTTACCTCCTGATATTCCCCTCTATATTCCGATAGCAGCCTCCGTGTTTGCAATCGGGGTGGTTAAGTGGACATTCGGCGGGCTTGGTTCAAACTGGATGAATCCGGCTCTCGCAGGCCGGGTCTTTGTTTTTTTCTCTTGGACCGGTCCCATGACAACCTGGAAAAGCCCCGGCACTCTTGTCGACGCTGTAACTGCCGCAACACCTCTTTCCACTGTCAAAAGCGGGTTATTCAGTTACTCAGGAAGCGCGGCGGGACCGATGGAATATCTTCAGGAAACCGGATTTCCCGGGACCTCGGCGGATACCGGCATCACGGATTTTCTGCGAAAGATATTGGAGCCGCTTGGCGCTCAAATCGAACCGGGTTATGGAGACCTCCTTTTAGGCAATATCTCCGGGTGCATCGGTGAGGTTTCGGCGATCCTTCTCATTCTTGGTTCGGTGTATTTATTCATAAGAAAAATAATAACCTGGCATATCCCGGTGTCTTTTCTCGGAACCTTTGGAATACTTGTTTGGATTTTTGGAGGCGGTCAATTCGGCAGCGGCGGTTTCTCAGGAAATGTAGTTTTTCATTTACTGACAGGAGGGCTTATACTTGGAGCTTTTTACATGGCTACAGATATGGTCACCTCTCCCCTCACAGCAAAGGGGATGATTATTTTCGGATGCGGTATAGGTTTTTTTACCTTTTTGATTCGTTTCTTTGGCTCTTTCCCCGAAGGAGTCAGTCTCGCAATTATCCTCATGAACATTTTTGTTCCTGCTATCGATAGATACACCGGGCCAAAGCGGTTCGGAGTGAATCAAAAGGATAACGATGATGAATGAGATGGTAAGCGTTGGCGGAAAACTCGCTTTAATTTGTGCCGTAGCGGCAATTACTCTTGGATTGGTTAACGCGGTTACCGCTCCGGCAATTGTCAAAGTAAAAGAGAAACAGCTTGCCGCGGCTTTAGATACAGTTCGCGGAAATCTGTCCGCTGGAGAAGAGATGCAGGTTGACGGCAATTCGATCGTGAGGGGATATTATCCGCTTACCGGTTCCCAAGGTCCTGCCGGTTATATTCTGAAAATTGTTGGAGTGGGCTATGGAGGCGATATGGAGCTTCTTGCCTCAATGGCTTCTACCGGCGAGATTCGTTCGATCACGTTAATGGATAACCTGGAAACACCCGGATTGGGCAAGGAAGCTGAGAAGTCCGCATATATGGAGAAGTTTATCGGGACCGGAGCGGACCGGCTTGTGCCTATGACAAAGCTTCAGCTGAGCCAGAACCAGGCGGATAGCATTTCAGGCGCGAGCATCACTTTTATGGGTATAGCTCAAGCTCTCGAGGCGGCCGCTGAATACGTTAAAAATGAGTTGGATAATTAAATGGCGAATTTCACAAATGGCATTTTTAAAGAAAATCCGATCTTTATTATTCTTCTTGGTTTGTGTCCCACTTTGGCGGTATCAACTCAGGTCGTAAACGCGATAGGAATGGGCGCGGGTGTAATTTTTGTTCTTCTCGGGTCGAATATTTTTGTCAGCTTGCTCAAAGATTTTATTCCAGATAAGGTGCGAATACCTTCATATATCGTAATAATCGCCTCGTTTGTTACTATTGTTGATCTTGTCATGCAGGCATATTCACCAGCGCTTTCAAAGAGCCTTGGGGTGTTCGTGCAATTGATAGTTGTTAACTGCATTATATTGGGCAGGGCCGAAGCATTTGCCAGCAAAAGCAACGTAAAAGACTCAGTACTCGATGCCCTGGGAATGGGCGTGGGATTCACCCTAGGCCTCGGCCTTATCTCTCTTATCCGAGAGGTTCTCGGCGCCGGGACAATAACACTTTTTGCAGTCGGTAATTTCAGCGGA
Organism: Spirochaetales bacterium; assembly: GCA_018644745.1. The sequence continues at coordinate 1,754 of JABGPX010000655.1, read as the reverse complement.
GTAATAAGTATCCCTGGACTAAGTGATTCACCGATCCGGATTATGAGTCTCGCCGCCGGCGCGCTGCTGGTAATGGGTTACCTTAAAGCTTTATTCAATTGGATGGAGTCGAGGAAGAAGGAGGAAGTCGCCGTATGACCTACGTGGGGATAATCATCACATTTGTTTTCATCAACAACTTCATTCTTACCCAATTCCTTGGTCTCTGCCCGTTTATTGGTGTATCCAAGAATGTTGAATCGGCAGCGGGCATGGGATTTGCCGTTACCTTTGTCATGTCAATCGCTTCGCTTGCTACCTGGGCTATCCAAAAATTTATTCTGATTCCTCTCGACCTGGTTTTTCTGCAGACCATCACATTTATACTGGTAATTGCCGCTCTGGTGCAGCTTGTTGAAATGATAATTCAAAAAATATCGCCGCCTTTGTATAAGGCGCTGGGAATCTATCTCCCTCTCATAACAACTAATTGTGCAGTGTTGGGAATAGCTCTCATAGCCGTGAGAAGTAACTATAATGCGCTTGAGAGTTTTGTGGCCGGTTTTGCCGCAGGGCTTGGATTTCTCCTCGCGATAGTTCTTATGTCGACGATTCGCGAAAAACTTGATTCAGAATGGGTTCCCAAACCCTTCAAGGGAGTGCCTATCTCTTTTATTACAGGCGGCTTGATGGCTCTCGCCTTTATGGCCTTTGACAAGGCGCTGCTTCGCAATCTCATAGGATAATGGTGAGTACATGCTTTTTCTGAAGATTATCTGGGCCTTTCTATCCGTCGGGTTACTTGGCGCGCTTCTCGGTCTTGGTCTCTATGTAGCCTCCAAGTTTTTCGCGGTAAAAAAAGATACTCGTATTCAATTGGTCGAAGAGGCCCTTCCCGGACTAAACTGCGGAGCCTGCGGGTTCGCCGGTTGTGAGAGTTACGCGGACGCTATTGTCAATTCGAACGAAAATCTCGATCTATGCAAGCCCGGAGGTCCGGACTCGATGGCGGAACTTGGGCGGATTATGGGGACAGAGGTGGATCTTACTGCAGCAAAACTGGTTGCCCAGGTTCACTGCCGCGGAGGAAAGGATACGGCGCAGTATAAGTTTAATTATGAGGGACTTCTTGACTGCAACGCGGCTCATCAGCTGTACGGCGGAGCAAAAACCTGTCCTCACGGTTGTCTCGGTCTCGGAAGCTGCATAAAAGTCTGTCCGGTGGATGCCATCGAATATGATGATATCGGGCTTGTTTGGGTCGATCGAAATAAGTGCATATCCTGCGAGAAGTGCGTTGATATATGCCCCACGGCTGTGATGAAGATGATTCCCTATACCGCTGAGGTATTGATAGGGTGTAATTCTACGGATAAGGGAGGTGTTGTCCGAAAATACTGCAAAGTCGGTTGTATAGGCTGCAAGAAATGTGAAAAGTCATCGCCAGAAGGAGGCTTTGTCATCGAAAACTTTCTTGCACGCATTGATTATTCTCAGGGAGGGGAGAGAAATTCTGCGAGGCAGGATTGTCCAACGAAATGCATTGTAGGTACTTCGGAGGACTCTGGCCTGGTGGAAGCTGCGCAACCGGAACCGGTAGCAGTCGCGCAGGACTCCCACGAAAGCGATTAGCCTGATATTCGGCACAAGTAACAGTTTTGCCGTAGGCACTCCGGATAGCCGGAGTGAAGAGATATATCAGAATTCACACAAACCTTTTCTCACCCCTCTGTATAACCATCCCGAAGTTCAGCTCACCATGCATTACTCCGGTT
>JABGPX010000698.1 GCA_018644745.1 Spirochaetales bacterium | reverse complement strand
TCATGATTTTTCGGAAACCCGCGAAATAAAGGTACCAATTCCGAACTACCGCGGATTTCATGTTCGACCTTCCACGCTTATTGCGAAAATCGTAGCGCATTATGGAAGCCCCGTCGCGATGATACTTAATGGCCAGGAATATAACGCCGGAGTTACGTTTGATCTTTTTCGAGCAAATGAAGAAATCAACGCGTTAAAGCGGCGACATATCGGCGAGATTCTACAGCAGGAACTCAACGCCGAGGAGACTATCCATAGCAAGGGCGCCGAGCTTGTAAAGAAACTCCAAATACTCTTCCTTCAGCTTTCAAACAGCCATAGAATCATACTCTATGATACAGACCTGACTTTCGAGGAGTTCAGCCCGGACGAAGACGAAACGCTAATAAATTTCGTCTCTCGCTATATAAGGCATTACATGTCTGTTTCCAAGATAGACATTCAGGGCGACTTTACCGCGGTATTCCGCGGCGACAACAGAGCTCTTATTGATTTGAAGCTGCTCGCGGAAAACGGTTATGGTGAGGACAGATACGGAAACAACATAGTATTACCCCCCGAGCTCTCACATCTGCGGGCATAGATTACAGCTATATTCGCTGAAGAAAGCTGCCCAGGAGCGGATACATTTCCTTATACAGCTCAAAACGCTCACGGTACCGGAGATTCATAGTTTGATCCGGTGTGTATTCCTTATCTATCCGAATCATAGACTCAGCTCCCTCTTCCATTGAAGAAAAGCCGCCCGTCGCGGCGCCGGCCATAATCGCAGCGCCCATCGCTCCGGCTTCGGTTACATCGGGCCGTTCCATCGGCCGATTCATGATATCTGCAGCAATCTGTACCCACGCATCGGACTTGCTTCCTCCGCCGACTATCCTCATTCTGTTAATATCAACATCTATAAGAGGTAGTTGATCGACAGTTTCGAGCAGATAGTAAATAGCCCCCTCAAGCACTCCTTTGAGAATATCGCCTCTCGTGGTCGAGAGGGAGAGACCGGCGACAAGACCCGAAGAGTCGCTGAGAAAATACGGCGGACCGGTAACGGAAAAGTGAGGAAGAACCAGTACGCTGCTGGGCCGGTCAGGCATTTCATTGTCAAGCCGGCCGTAGAGCCCGGACAGTTTTTCCTGCGTGACCGACTCTCCGCCAAGGACAAGGGCGTCTCGAAACCATTTCACGAGAGAGCCGCCTTGATTGTAAATGAAGCTCGTATATCTCCCGGGAATACAGTGGTGCTCGGTATTAAGACCAAGGGCGCGCATCGCCCGTCCGTCTTTCCTGCCAATATATGCCGGAACTATGCACAGGTAGGTGCCCATGCCGAACATCGCGGTGCCCGGGACCGAAGCTCCGCAGCCGAGAGAATTCGCACATTGGTCATGCGCCCCTGATACAATAGCGGTGCCCGGGGATAGACCGAGTTCCCGGCCCATTAGGCCCGAAACTTTGCCGATGATTGTTCCCGACGGGACCGGCGCAGGCAGTTTATTCTCATCGATTCCAGAAAGGCGGATTAATCTCGGCGACCATTCCTCGGCATCCAGATCAAAGAGAAGGCTTCTGTTAGCAAGGCTGAAGTCGACCGACGCCTCGGCCCCGAGCATGAATGCGGCGAAAGCCGCCCAGCTGAGAAAGTAATCAGTTCGGCGATACAACTCCGGTTGGTGCTGACGGTACCACATCAGCTTTGTTATACCGTAGTGATTGCCCAGAGTGTTGCCGTTGACGGAGTAAAGCTCCTCATCGCTGATGCGGGAAGCAATAATCGGGACAAACTCGGAACCCCGGATATCATCCATTAAAAGCGACGGCCCGAGAATCTCCCGGTTCTTTGTCACAGGAACGACTGATTCACCCAGAGAAGAAAATGATACTGCCTGAATGGGGTCGCCGGCACACCTCGCTGACACCGATGTTATTGTATCCCGAATGTGCTTCCACACCCCCGCGCTGTCGAGCTCGGAAGTCCCGGGAGCACGGGAGAGGGTTTCATATTCGCGATAGTCGGAGGCCAATGTTTCACCGGCCAAACTGAAAGCGATTGTTTTACAGCCGGTTGTTCCGATATCAACACCGAGTAAGCTCATATCTCTTTCGTCACCATCCCGTATTTCCCGGAGATACCAAAATATTCTCTGATGAGCTCTGAGACATGATCGAATACCGCCTGCTGTGCCTCCGCGACATCTTTGTCGGCTGCGATTGACTGCTCATAGGTCTGCCTGATCTCAGTGCCGACATTTACTTTTGCGATACCGTTTTCGATACCCTCCATAACATAATCCTTTATTACTCCTGATCCGCCATGCAGAACCAGCGGAACAGCGCAGACGTCGTTGAGCTTTTTGAGATGATTTATATCCAATCTCGCAGCGACCTTCTTTTTATCTTTCAAAGCACCGGATACCGCGCCATGGATACTGCCGACAGCCACGGATAGCCAATCACATTCAGTCTCTGATATAAGCCGGGCTGCCTCACCGGGGTCGGTAAATCCTTTTCCAGAGGTAAAAATATCTTCATATGAAGGCAAAGGACCGGATTCATGACCCATAACCGCTCCGAGCTCGGCTTCGCAGGGCACGCCGGCTCTATGGGCCAAGTCCGCGGCTTCGGCGGCACAACGAATGTTTTCGTCGAGAGAAAGCCGCGAGCCGTCAATCATAACCGATTGATATCCGCAATCCAGCGCCCTTTTTATAATTTCTAGGTAATCTACCCGTTCGCTATCCTCGTCGATTACCGGGATATGATCGAGATGGAGCCGCACATGCTGAGTCATTTGCTTTTGAAATTCAACGGCCACCGTTTCCGGGCTCTCGGCTCTGAACTTCGTCCATTCGAGCCGGGCGACCTCAATCAAAACGAACGAGTCCTCTTCGGTGGCCGCACGAACAATCGGCTCAAGCATAGGCAGATATGGAACATTGAAAGCGGGTATAGCGATCCCCGACTTCCACGCATTTATCATGATCTCGCTGGTGCTCATTGGGTGCTCCTAGGGCACATCGAAAAACCCACATTTTGTTCTGCCGACAGAATGGGTTCCCTTATAAAATCGGGGTTTTTTGTATGTGCTGCGGTCAAAGTAACGGTTATCAAACGTGCCCTCTAATATGTTGTTACGTCGAAATCGAGGTATCTAGACAGCGCTTCTGAGACGGCGGCGCGCACGTCTCCCGGCGTCAATGCTACGTGATGCCTATGCCCTTCGAAGCCTATATGCTGCAGGACATCCTGTAACTGCGGGATTTCCGCCACCCCGGCCACTCCGAAGTAGTTTTCCGGCAGCGGATCGTCGACGAACTCGCCGTTCCCCAGATATGTTTTCACTCTTCCGTCTTCGGTTGTTAAGTTTCCATAGGAGAAATATCCGGGAGCCATTCTGCCCTGATTGCAGCCAAAGCCTTTTCCGTGACCGACGGAATTCGCAAGAATTTCATGATCGGTAATCCGGCCCTTCGCCGCCATCATGCTCTCCGGAGCGTTTCCGCAATGGAAAAGAACGCATTTGTCATCCTCTTCCTCATAATTATTATTCCAATCAAGTATCGCTGTCGGTGAATTCGAGGCGGCGCCGAGGATTCGCATCATTACCGCGCTTCCTGTATCAACCTCACAGGCAACCGGAAAACCCGTTTCCATGAGAATACCGTTTACTACGCATGGGGATATTCCCATCTGCGCCTGCAGTTCTATCCAACATCGGATGCTCATCGCATCGAGACTCATTTCAGCCGAAATATCTCTAAGCACAACCGCCAGTTTCGTGATGTTATCAAAGGCCCCTTCAGGAACTCCGTCCCAAGCGGCGGTTTTGCGGAGAATTTCCGCCTCATCTTTATACCTGCCTGATGAACCATCGACAGCCCTCATCCGATCGAAGACATCTGACATATCAACTGTCTCCACGCTTATTCCATGCCGCTGCAGGGCCAGCTCATCTATTCGGACAGTTTTAAATGGAGTTGTCCGCGCTCCGATGGCACCGACATTCATCCCCCGTACCGCTTTCACGACCGAGCAGACTCCATCAAAGTGACGGATATTTTCCTGAAACTTTTCGCTGGAAGGACTTACAACGTGGGGTTTTTGAATGGTGAACTTGACGCCGTACTGCCGGAACACATCCATCATCGACAGCTTACCGCAGAAAGAATCGCGCCGCTGGGCAGGCCCCATTTTTACCAGTTCATCCGGATAGGCCTGGATAAAAATCGGAACCCCGGCATCCTTGAGTGCTTCCACTCCGCCGGTCTCATCACCAAAGTTCGGCAGGGAAAGAATTACACCATCGAACTTTCCACGATTCTCATGG
>JABGPX010000696.1 GCA_018644745.1 Spirochaetales bacterium | reverse complement strand
TCATAGATACCCGATACTCGGCCTGCGTGGCAGGAATCATGCCAGGTTATTTTCTCCGTTGTTCCGTCACCTTCGGGGAACTTGAACTCACCGCTTTCGATTTTTTCCGAGACTACCTCGCTGTAATGCTTTGCGGTAATGCCGTATTCCAGCCCGAGTTTGGCCGACCATTCCTTGTAGCCGTGGCGCCACATCATGTCGCACGCCGGGCAGGAGGAAATTACCGTGTCGGCGCCGGCGTCTTTCACCAGCTGAATATTCTTTTTCATTACATCGGCGAAGGTGTCCCATTTTCCGGCGACCAGCATGGGCGTCCCGCAGCAGTTCTCGTCGTTGCCGACATGAACATAGTCAATTCCCGCATCGTCCAGCAGCCGTGTAGTTGCGATAGCGATATCGTTCTCCACATAGCTGGCGGTACAACCGGCAAAGTACACTGCTTTTCCCTTTTTTCCAGGACCGTGTTTTTCTTTTAAGTCTTCCGGGAACCAGTCGGTTCTTTTCGTTCGGTACCCCGCCCAGATGTTGCCCTCGTCGTTGAGCGCGGCGTCCATCATTTCAAAGGGAGGAATGGTAAGTCTCTTTTCCTCATGTATGAGTTTTCCACGGAGCTTCATCCAGGATGATTCAACCGGGATTGCTTCAGGGCATCGGGTATTGCAGCGTTCGCAAGTAGTGCAGACCATGAAGGTGTCGACGGTTTTTTGACCCCATTTTTCCCGTCCTTCCATGAACTCCCTCAGCCAGAAAAATTTACCTCTCGGCGACTGACTTTCCCAGCCCCTGCCGAAGAATTGATCGCAGCTATTTACGCAGTAGCCGCATTGGGAGCAGCTGTACGCATGCCACGCAACATCCACTGGTATGCCCTTTAGGTTTTTCGGATCGAATACACCTATGGTGGTTTTGGATCTATTGCCGAATATTCTTGTCAGCGGTTCGAGCAGTTCAGCGATGGCTATCGCGCGGCTGATGATTTTCTTTCCGAGGACCTTGCCCGGGTTCATCAGCTGCTTCGGATCGACTTCCCGCTTGAATTTTAGAAGCTTGGCGATTCTTTCCTTTCCAAAAATCGAATTACCTTTGCCGGTAAAATAGAGGCCTGTAGCATATGCCCGGCCGCCGTGTTTCTCAGCTATTTTGGTGATTGATAAAGAAAGACTGAAAATGAAGTGATAGTTGAACTTGCGTTGATCCGACGGGATAAACCCGAGGATAACTACCTGAGGTTTTCCGCCTTTTTTATCTCGAACAATTATTCCTTCTTTTACAACCGGCTGAACGATCTTGCTCTTCATCTCATCCATCGCGGCAGAAACTGTTTCGAGTGGAAGTACAATTTCCGCTGGTACCAGACTTGGACCAAGACGTTTTACCTGCATTACCTTGAATCGATTTTCCCATTCGTGCTGAGCAATGTGGTCGTCGAGCTTTACGCCTTTTACCGATTTTAGAATCGAATCTAGTTTTTCGTTGATTGTTGATTCATCTTTTATTCGGTATGTGAGAGTAGCTACAAAGGTACTCGGAAGTTCGACTCTTTCCTCAACAGTATGGCCAAGGTGTTCCCTTAGCGGCGAAATATTCTTGTAATCCGCCATCTGCGGATTGATAAAAATAAATGACCAGAGGGGTAGATCTGCTTCTATTACCGCCTCCGCGAGGTTCTGAACGCCGATTGTTTCTTCAACCGCGACCGCGATGACGCCTAAGTCCTCGAGGGGCTGCACTTTTATAGTTACGGAGCTAATAATACCGGTAATTCCCTCAGTGTCTGAAATATAGTCCAAATCATCGCCTTCAAACTCTTTTACTCTGCCGTCGGGCAGTATGATCTTAGCGCTTATTACATTTTCACGAAACCAGCCGGACTCGTAAGACCCGATACCGGCCCCGCCCTGGGCGAGCCAGCCGCCGACGGTTGACGATGGATAGCTGGTTGGATAAAGCGCTAGGGTGAGCTCTTTTTTGGCAAGCTCCCGGTCAAGATCTTCCCAGATTATTCCCGGCCGCACCGTGGCGTTCAGTTTCTCGGGATCGATTGAGATTACATTTTTGTATCGGAAAAAGTCGACGACAATACCCTTCTTAATCGGCAGGACTCCGCCGTAACCTGATGTAGCCATTCCTCTGGGTGTAAGGGCTATTTCGTTTTCCCGGGCCCAGTTAACAAGGTCTATGATCTCCTGCTCAACCTGGGGCTGCACAACCGCTTCGGGTGTGGTATCTCCAACGAGCGGTTTGATGAGTTTCGGCATATCGCCGACGTCGTGGCTGTAGAGTTTCCGCTCAGTGCTCTCAAAGGTTACTCTCGAGCCGAATGTGCTTGCCAGGTATTCTTTCCGTGCCGTAGATAATGCTGCCATACTTATGCTCCTAAAAATAAAGTCGGGTTGGTATATGCCTATGTTTTGCCGAAGCTGTCGCAGAGATACTGGACCGTCTGCCGGATTTTTTTATCCGCCAGGTGATAAATAATCGATTTCTCTTTTCGTTCTTTGGTGAGGTATCCGGCCAAATTAAGCATTTTCAGCTGCTGTGAGATATTGGAATGCTTGCCGCCGACAAGGTCAACAATGTCGTTCACACAGAAATCTCCCTCTTTGAGGATTACGAGGATCTTGAAACGAGTTTCATTTGAGAAAAGGGAAAACATTCTGAGAACCCTGTCGCAGCTGTCTTTATTTCGAAACAGTTCCTCGGCTACTTTGTGTTGAAGTGGTGATGTATGTGACATGTTAAGATATATTAAATTAACAACCTGTTTTTGTCAACTATTCGATCAATAAATCACGATATTATTTTTGCTGCCAGAAAAGGAATCCGCCTTCCAGAACTTTGATGTTTGAATAACCCTGAAGGGTAAGGTATCTGAAAGCTTTGTATGCTCCCGAAGAAGTGCGGCTGTACACCACAATTGATGAGCTTTTTTCAAACGGCAGCTTTTCTGTCCGGATTCTTTCAAGTGGGATATTGATGCTTCCGGGAATATCATGCTCATTATGGGTGTTTGAGGGGCAAACGCTGACAATATGTAAATTATCTCTCTCTTTATTCAGGTCTTCAGGAGAAATGAGGGAGATAAGACCGTCAATCATGTTTTGTACGACCAGACATGCTGTCTGAGCCAGCTCAATCGGGTTGTTGTGGGCCGGCGAATAACCCAGATCTATGCGAAACATATCCGTGAGAGAAAGGTTGTTGCTGATGGCCATTGAGAGAACTTCGATTTTTCCAGCGACATTTCCCCGACCAAAGCTTTGAGCACCGAGTATTTTTCCAGATGTTTTATCGGCGATAATTTTCAGCACGATTATCTCACTACCCGGGCCTGCGCTCTCCGCGTGATCTCGTCCCGCGACAACCGCGGAAATAACATCGAAGCCTTCTTTCCAGGCGCTGCGAACCGTCAAACCCGTGCGGGCAACATTTAAGTCACGCATTCGAAAAATCGCCGTGCCTATTGATCCGGGAAACTCTATGTTTCTCCCGCAAATATTGTCCGCGGCGATTCGTCCCATTTTGGTCGATACCGAGCCGAGAGGCCAATATTCGTGCTTGCCCGTCGTAAGGTGGACACTCTCCGCGCAATCTCCCACGGCATAAATAGAATCATCAGATGTTTTCAGGTGTTTGTCAATTTTTATGCCGCCGGACTGTCCAATCTCCAGGCCGGCGTTCAGCGCGAGTTCGATATTTGGAGCTACCCCAGCGGAGATAATGATCATGTCGGCGTCGTGGGAGCCTGTGCTCGCGCGAATACGCAGCGAATCGCCGATTTTATCTATTTTTTCAACTTCGCACTTGGTGTAGATCCTTATCCCTTTTTTATTCAATTCAGCTTGAATGTGACCGGCTATATCAGGATCGAGCATCTTCCGCAGAACGTAGTCTTTCTTTTCAAGAATCGTGATACGTGCGCCCGCGTCCTGCAGCTCTTCGGCGGCGGATATGCCGATGAGTCCGCCGCCGATGATATACACATCCCGTGCGAGTCCGGAGGACAGCGCCGACCGTATTTTTTCGGCATCCTCGAGGGATCGCAGTGTAAAAATACCTTTCTGATTAATTCCTGATATTGAGGGTATCGACGGGACGGCGCCGGTGGCAAGAACCAGAATTTCATAGGGCAGCATCCTGCTGCGCCCGCTGTGTAGATCTTCCACTTCCAGCCGGTTATTCTCCCGATCTATCGCAGTTGCCGCTGTGTTATTGAGGATTTTAATATTATCTATAGTTTCAAAAAAATCGATATCTCTGGATGTGTTATCGCCGGTTACCATAAGCGCCTGAGGCGAACTGATTTTTCCACTGATATATCCAGGCAGGCTGC